>NZ_CANPVO010000036.1 GCF_947581785.1 Candidatus Palauibacter polyketidifaciens
GGGACTTGCCGAACCGGACGATCGCGGCGGTCTGGCGCTATCCCGAAGCGACGATTGACTACGTTGTTCCCCTGCCAGAGCCCTACGAGAGGTCGATCGCAGGCCTCGGCAGGTTCGCGGCGTTTCAGTCGTTCGGCAGTGTCGTGGCCTGGTCCGACACGTTGCTGTCTGGAATGAGCGGGCTGAACGAGATCTACCTCTCCACGATGGATGGCGTGCTTCTGGACACGCTCCTTCTTCCCAACACGACGCGCCGAGGCGTTCGGCCCGACGTCCAGGAGCTATTCGGTGACCTGCAATCCTTTAGCTCGATGACGGAGATGTTCGAGGCGGCTTCGTCGATGCACGGACTCTACCGCTTGTCAGATGGCAGCACAGTCGTCCTGCACCACGACTCTTCACTGGAAGGGGAGTTGCCTTTGGGGAACATCACATCGGAAGTATACCTGAGCATCATCGCCCCCGATCGGACGACCGCTTGCGTCGATGCTCCCGTGCCCTACTCGAACGAAATGCGCCCCGTTCACACTGTGGCGCGAGACACACTCTTCCTCCTCGACCGACGCCTCAATGAGGCGGAGGACGACCTGATGACCTGGGTCCGGGTCTACCGGATCGACGCAAGCGGCTGTACGTGGCTCGACTTGCACTGACCTCTGCCTCCATCGACAGTTGAACCGTCGCGCCCAGCCAGGATTCGCCCGCACGCGCGTCCCCGATTCCGGGGGGTCGCGAGGAGGTCCTGGGCGGGGCGGCGGGGGTCTCAGCCCGGGTGTCTGCCTGGATTTGGATGAAGGCGACCGGCGCGTTACGGTTGGGACATGGAACGCACTCCGCTCCCGCAGGAGGGACTCGCGGTCGTCGTGAAGCGCGACTGCCCGACGTGTCGGCTGGTCGAACCCGTGCTCGAGCGGCTCGCCGACGGGCCCGGCGGGCTGGCGGTCTTGAGCCAGGACGACCCGGGCTTCCCCACCGCCGTCCAGGGTGTCGTCGACGATACCGAACTTGAACACTCCTTCCGCCTCGGGATCGAGACGGTTCCCACGCTGCTGCGCTTCGAGGGCGGGAAGGAGGCGGGTCGCGCGGTGGGCTGGAACCGAGCGGATTGGCGCGAGCTGACGTCGATGCCCGATCTGGGCGCGGAGCTGCCCGAGTTCCAGCCGGGCTGCGGTTCCCGGTCCGTCGCACCCGGCGCGGCGGAGCGCCTGCGGGCGCGCTTCGGGGAGACCGGCATCGCAGCGCGGCGGGTAGCGCTCGAGCCGCATGCGGACGCCGTGGAGGCGTGCTTCGAGCGCGGGTGGACGGATGGGCTGCCCGTCGTCCCGCCGACCCCGGAGCGGATCCTGCGCATGCTCGCGGGCACGCACCGGACTCCGGGGGAGGTCGTGGGCGCCGTCCCTCCGGACTACGCGGAGTGTACGGTGGAGAAAGTGGCGATCAATGCCGTGCTCGCGGGCTGCAAGCCGGAGTACATGCCCGTCCTGCTCGCGGCGCTCGAGGCGGCGCTCGATCCCGGCTTCACGCTGCACGGGATCCTGTGCAGCACGTGCTTCACCGCGCCTCTCATCATCGTTAACGGCCCCGTCGCGGGCCGCATCGGGATGAACGCGGGGCTCAACGTCCTCGGGCAGGGCAACCGCGCCAACGCGACCATCGGACGCGCCCTCAACCTGATCGTGCGCAACGTCGGCGGCGGCCGCCCGGGCGAGATCGACCGCGCGACCTTCGGCGCACCGAGCAAGTACACGTTCTGTTTCGCGGAAGACGAATCGGACGAGGAGTGGGAGCCGCTCTCGGTTTCGCGCGGCCTCCCGCGCGGGGCCAGCGCCGTCACGCTCTTCCAGGGCGAGGGCGTGCAGGGGATCATGGACCAGCGCTCGCGCACGCCGGAGGAGCTGACCGCGTCCCTGGCCGCGTGCCTGCTGGCCGTCTGCCACCCGAAGATCTGCGAGTGGGCGCACGCCGTGCTCCTCCTCTCGCCCGAGCACTACGCCATCTACCGGGAGGCGGGCTGGGGCCGGGCGCGGGTCACCGAGGCGCTGCTGGAGGCAACGACGCGGCCGCGGAGCGAGGTGGCGCGCGGCGCGGGAGGCCTCGCGGAGGGCGTGCCCGACTCGGAGGCGCGCCGCAAGGTGCCCAAGTTCCCGCCCGGAGGACTGCTCCTCGTCCGGGCCGGCGGCGCGGCCGGACTGTACTCCGCGATCCTGGCCGGCTGGCCCGGCGGCCGCGCCTGGCAGCACTCACACCCCATCACGAGAGAGATCGAATCATGACCGTTTCGACCGCGGCGAGCCCCGCTACCCCGGCGGCCGTCCTGCACGACCCCACCTCGGAACTCGCCCCGGAGATGCGCCCGCGGCGCGCGGCTCCCCCGTCGCTCCAGGGACGCGTAGTGGCGCTCCAGGGGATCGGCAAGCAGCGCAGCGACGAGTTCCTCGACCACGTGAAGACGCGCCTCGAAGCGCGCGGGATCGCGACGATCCGCACGGATAAGCCGACCAACGCGCGGCGGGCGCCGACCGGGCTGCTGCAACGGATCGCCACGGAGGCCGACGTGGTGGTGCAGGCCCTGGCCGATTGAGGGTCCTGCACGTCGTGCGGTCTGCACGACCTCAGAGACCTCGATGAACGCGGGATCCCGGGCTGCTTCGTCGTCACGACCGAGTTTGAGGAGGCCGCGCGCAGCCAGTCGCGCTCGCTCGGGTTCGAGCCCGCCATCGTCTGGGTCCCGCACCCCATCCAGAACCGCACCGCCGCCGAACTCGAGACGCTCGCGGACGAGGCGATCGACCCGATCCTGGCCCTGATCACGGCTCCGGACTGACGCGTCGGGCCGCCGGGCGCGTCGGGCACCGGACTTGCTCGCGGCGCCGAAGACGGTCTATTTGACAGACTGCCGGACCGGTACCGATCCAGCCAGGAGGCCGCATGCCGACCCGCCGACGATTCCTCGCCCGCCTCGGGGGCTCCGCCGCAGCCGCCGGAGCCATGACCATGGTTCCCACGAAGTGGAACACCGCCATCGCCGCGGCCCGGGAGGCGTCGCGCACGCTCGGCTCCCCGGAGGAGATCGCGCGCGACGAGGAATTCTGGCTCGAGATCCAGAAGGCCTTCACGACCGACCGCTCCCTCGTCAATCTCAACAACGGCGGCGTGAGCCCGACGCCCGCACACGTGCTCGAGGCGATGAAGCGGGACCTCGACTTCGCCAATCAAATCCCGGTCTACAACGGATGGCAGATCCTGGAGCCGCAGCGGGAGGGCGTCCGCGCCCGCCTCGCCCGGCAATGGGACGTGGACCCGGAAGAGGTCGCGATCACGCGCAACGCGTCGGAGGGCCTCCAGATCCTGCAGAACGGCTACGACCTCCAGCGCGGGGACGAAGTCGTGACGACGACGCAGGATTACGGGCGCATGATCACGACCTTCCAGCAGCGCGAACGCCGCGAAGGGATCGTGATGAAGCAGTTCAAGATCCCGGTCCCGGCCGAGGACCCGGCGGAGATCGTACGGCTCTTCGAGGAGCAGATCACCGACCGGACGCGCCTCATCCTCATGTGCCACATGATCAACATCACCGGGCAGATCCTCCCCGTGCGCGAGGTCGTGGAGATGGCGCGCGGCTACGACATCCCTGTCATCGTCGATGGCGCACATTCGATGGCACACCATGACTTTACCCTCTCCGAGCTGAACTGCGACAACTACGCCGTCAGCCTGCACAAGTGGCTGCACGCCCCGGTCGGCACCGGCCTCCTCTACGTGAGGAAGGAGAAGATCCCCGACATCTGGCCGCTGCAGGCCGCGCCCGAGAGCAGCAACGACGACATCCGGAAGTTCGAGGCGATCGGCACGCACCCCGAGGCCAACTTCCTCGCCATCGGCGAAGCGCTAACCTTCCACCAGCTCGTCGGCGGCGAACGCAAAGAGGCGCGGCTCGTTCACCTGCGGAACTACTGGGCCGAGCAGCTCCTGGAACACGACCGGGTGCGGCTCAACACGAGCCTCAAGCCCGGCTTCGCGTGCGGGATCGCGAACGTCCAGGTCGAGGAGATCGACACGAGCGCGCTCCGCAACTGGCTGTGGAACAAGCACCGGATCTTCACCGTCGGCATCAACCACGCCGAGTTCACGGGACTCCGCATCTCGCCGTCCACGTACACGACGCTTGAGGAGCTCGACCGCTTCGTGGACGCGATGACCCGAGCGGTGAAGCACGGCATCCCAGCCTGACGCCGCGGAGCTGACCCGGACGCGCGTGGCGGCGGCCCGACTGGAGGGTTCCGTGTTCGGCATCGCATCCCTCGACACCGGCACGGATACCGCCTGACCGGATGCCGGCAGACCATCCGATTCCATCCTGTGGACACCGACCCAACCCGTAAACCGGAGGGGAGACCTTCATGACCGAGACCTTTGACATGGCCTTGATCCAGCGCGGGGCGCGCCTCCGCCGCTCGCCTTACTTCGAGGCCACGCTCCGGGACGGGTGCCGGAGTTATACGGTCTACAACCACATGTTTCTCCCGACCCGGTACGACGACTTGCACGCGGAATACGAGAAGCTCCTGACCGGCGTCACGGTGTGGGACGTGAGCGTCGAGCGGCAGGTGGAGATCACCGGGCCGGACGCCTTCGAGTTCACGAACCTGCTCACACCCCGGGACCTGTCGAAGTGCGCCGTCGGGCAGGGGAAATACGTCCTCATCGGCGCCGAGGACGGCGGCATCGTGAACGATCCCGTGCTGCTGCGCCTCGGTGAGAACCACTTCTGGCTCGCGCTCGCGGACAGCGATGTCCTGCTGTACGCGAAGGGCATCGCGCTCAACGCGGGTCTCGATGTCGAGATCCGCGAGCCGGATGTCTCGCCGATGCAGGTGCAGGGCCCGAAGTCGAAGGAGGTCGTGCGCCGGCTCTTCGGCGAGGAGGTTCTCAAGCTGCGCTACTACTGGTTCCTGGAGACGGAGGTCGACGGCATCCCGGTGGTCGTGACCCGCACCGGGTGGAGCGGCGAGGTCGGCTACGAGATCTACCTGAGAGACGGAAGCCGGGGCGTCGAACTGTGGGACCGCGTGATGAAGGCGGGACGCGATCTGGGCATCTCCCCCACCGGTCCGTCGGACATCCGCCGCATCGAAGCCGGCATCCTCAACTACGGCATCGACATGACGCTGGACACGAACCCGTACGAGGTCGGGCTCGGGTGGCAGGTCGATTTCGACCAGGAGGGCGACTTCATCGGCCGCGACGCGCTGGCCCGGATCGCCGAGGAGGGCCCCCGGCGGCTCCTCGCCGGCATCGAGATCTCGGGCGCCCCGCTCGACCTGAACATGGACCGCTGGCCCGTGAGCCGGGACGGAGACGAGATCGGCTTCGTCAGTTCCGCCGTCCACTCGCCCCGTCTCGGGCGGAACATCGGCTACGCCCTCGTGCCCGCCGCCTCAGGGGAGTTGGGCACGCGGATGAGCGTGACGACGCCGGACGGAGAACGCGACGCCACCGTCGTCCCCCGCCCCTTCGTGGATCCCGGTAAGGACATCCCGAAGTCGTAGAGGGGAGCGGAGCCGGGGCTGGCCGGCTGTGCGGTCAAGCGGTTGCGAGGTGGTCGGCGAGTTCGCCGAGTTCGTGCTCCCAGCCGCCCACGTTGTCCTGGCGGTCGCTCTCGGTCCGGAAGCCGCTCTCGACGAGGCGCAGGATCGTCCCGCCGCCTTCGCGTTCGGTGAGCGTCCACTCGACGGTCGTGTTGTAGCCGCCGTCGAGCGGGGTCTCGGGCTTTCGGGCCCAGCGCCACACGAGGCGGCGCCCGGCCTCCATCCATTCGACCGCGATCGCGTACCGGCCGTGCCGGTCCCACACGAGCCAGCCCGTCGCCCCCTCCTGCGGCACGAGTCCCACGACCCGGTCGGGGAACCACGAGGCCAGTCCATCGGGATCGGCGAGCGCCACCCACACGCGGGCGGGCGAGGCGTCCAGTTCGACCGTTCGGTCGATCGCTTCGGGTGGAGTCAGATTGCTTTCCATGGTTCGGCGGTGACAATTGCGACGTACGTTGACCGTCGCAACTCACAATGAATATCGTCCCTCACCCCATGAAGACGATGATGAGGTCTCCGTCGAATCGACGGCGTGGCGGCAGGTTCAGGCTTGTTCTCGTGGCAGTGCCGCTCCTCGCGGCGGCGGCGTGCGAAACCCGCGTCGAAGAGGTCTCGGACGTCGTACTCGCACGACACATCCATACGGACCTCTACGACGCCTACCCGGGCATTCCATCGCCTGCCGGCGACCGCGTCGTATTCGCCGACTACGCCGCGGACAAGAGATCGCTGACGGTCTACGATGTGGCGACCGGGGTCGGCCGCGCGGTGACGAGCACCCCGGGGGGACGGACGAGGGTGACCTGGTCGCCCGACGGTTCGCACGTCGTTTACGTCGACCGCCAGTCCGATCGTCACGGAGTCTGGACGCTGGATCCGACGACCGGCCGGGAGTCGCGCATCGTGGATCCCGGGGACGCCCGCCTCGACTATCCGCGATTGCAGTCCGACGGGACCGTGACCGCGCTTCGATACGCGGGCGCCGATACCGCATGGGTCGCGTATGCGCCGGGACCCGGCCGCGCGGCATCCGTGATCGTCGACCGTGCCGGGGGATGGGTTGCGCCCGCGCAATCTCCCGACGGGCGCACGGTCGCGTACCTTCGCGCCGCGGGCAGACGCTCGGACCTCGCGGTGACGGAGATCGCGACGGGCGAGACGCGCACGCTCGCCGACGGCCTCCAGCTCAACTGGGACCGCCGCGTGGAGTGGTCCCCCACCGGCGACGCGCTCCATCTCGCGGCAGCGGGACTCGGCGACTCGCTCTTCGTCGCCTGGCGCGTGCCGCTGGACGGGGGCCCGGCCGAAAGGCTGGAGCACGGCGGCCGCGACGTGCTCGCGGTCACGCCGCTCGCCGACGGCCGAGTCGCCCTCAGCGTGTACCATAATCGCACTACCGTGGGCCTCGTGCCGGTGACCGGCGGGGAACCCACCGCCGCGTTACCGGAAGCGTCCACGAGCGCTTTCCTGCCTTCCTGGCACCCCGATGGAGGGGCGCTGGGATTCATCACCTTCTCCTGGCGGCGCGTCCGCATGCCCATCGACTTCGACCTGGGCGTCCTCGACCTCGACGCGGCTGGCGCACCGGCCGGCGCACCCCGAGTGCTACTCTCGGAGGAACACGAAGACTACGGAGCCGCGTGGTCGCCCGACGGTCGGTGGCTCGCCTTCCACGGGCACCTGGAGCAGAGCGACGACATATGGCTCGTCCCGGTCGACGGCAGCGTGCGACCCACACGACTGACGCGGTTCGGACCGGGCGCCGACACCGGCGAGCCGGACTGGCGCCCGGACGGGCGGGCGCTCGCCTTCAGCAGCCACGGCCCGCCGTCCGAGGGGAACCCGGGGTCCGTGTACACGGTCGCTGTCGATCCCGCGACGGGGTCCGCGGCCGCCGACCCTCTCCGAGTCCCGCTCGACGGGTTCGAGGGCTACGCCATGGGAGCCCGCTTCTCGCCGGACGGCGAGCGGCTGGCTTTCTACGGACGCTCGTTGGAGGACGGACGCGTCACCGTCTACACGGTGGCGGCCGCGGGAGGGACCCCGACGGCGGTCCTCTCCTTCGTCAATGGCGAGCCGTACAGCGCGCCCGAGTGGAGCGCCGACGGCGCGTCGCTCTTCTACTCGCGCAACGACGCCTCCGGGCCCTTCCAGGTGTGGCGGGTGGATATCGCCACCGGCGCGACGGAACAGGTGACGACCGGCGCGCTCGGCGCGCTCCAGCCCAGCGTGAGCCCCGACGGACGCACGCTCGCGGTTACCCTCCGTGAGGCCGCCATCGAGGTCGTCGCGCTCGCCAGCGGGAGCACCGGTGCCAACCCGGACGGAGAGTCCTGAACGACCCACCGGTTCCCGGCGGGCCTCGAAAGCTATCCCGCGAGCCAGTCCTCGATGAGTCGGCGCGAGATCGAGACGCGACCCGGGAGCCGAAGGCCGATCTCCCGGCGGCGGGCGAAGTCGGCGCGGTCGAACCAGCGCGCGTCGACTAGCTCCTGGCGCGCGACGCTCAGCTCCCCGCCCACGCGTTCGGCCCGAAACCCAAGCATGAGTGACGCGGGGAAGGGCCAGGGCTGCGACGAACGGTAGCGGACGGAGCCCACCTCGATCCCCGACTCCTCGCGAACTTCGCGGACGACGGCTTCGGAGAGGCTCTCGCCCGGCTCCACGAATCCCGCAAGCGTGGAGTAGACGCCCTCCGGCCAGATGTCCTTCCGCCCGAGCAGGCAGCGGTCCCCATCGGTGACGAGCACGATGATCGCCGGATCCGTGCGGGGAAAATGCTCCGCCCCGCACGTTTCGTCGGCGCAGCGCCGGACGTGTCCTCCCTGCTCGGGGCGGGTCGGATAGCCGCACGTGCCGCAGAAGCGGTGCCGGCGACTCCAGGTGACGATCGCCCGGGCGTAGGCCAGGAGCGCGCCGTCCCCCTGCCCCAGCATGGCCCCCACCCCGCGGAGATCGAGGAACTCCCCCGCTCCGTCGAGCGTGACAGCAGACGGTGGCTCCGCTCTCTCCTCTTCCCCGGACACATCCTCTTTCGCGGACACGTCGGCCGCGAACAGTGCGCGGCCTCCGTCCTGTCGCCCGTCGAGTCCAAGAAAGATCCAGTCCGCAGGTGGTTCCGAGGCGGAAGCTGCGACCGCGGGCGGGAGCAGTACCGGCTCATAGGCCGAGCCGTCCGCCTTTTTCGCGACGTGCCGCGCCGGCTGGGACACCAGGCTGCGCTCGCGCCACACGGGGACGACGCGCGAGGCGGGATCGGACAACCGGTCGGAGAGCCACCGGGGATCGGCCCGCAGGTGCGTGGCACGGTCGAGGCCGCCGCCCGCGAAGGGGTTCGGTCTCCGGTGGCCGTCCCCTGCCACGCCCGATAAGATCTCGCCGGCCGACATGGGGGAAACGTAGCGGTTTTGAGGGAGAACATGCACAGTTTCGAGGGAACGGCGGGATGGGGCACCCTCCTCACGTTCGATTGTTACGGCACGCTGATCGACTGGGAGGGCGGGATTCTCGCGGCGCTCCGGACCGCGCACGCGGAGGCGGCCGCCGCGGAGGATGAGTTGCTCCTGGCCGAATTCCATGCGGCCCAGAACCGGCTCAAGACGAGCGAATACCGTCCCTACCGGCAGTTGCTCACCGAGACCGCGATGGAGGTCGCGCGCGCGAACGGATGGGATACGTCGGAGGAGCTCGCGGCCGGAGTCCCCGCGAGCATCCCCTCCTGGCAGCCGTTCCCGGACACGAACCCGGCGCTCTCACGTCTCGCAGACGACGGGATCACGCTCGGCATCCTGTCGAACATCGACGACGACCTGCTAGCCGGGACGCTGAAGCACTTCGACGTGGAATTCAGCCTCCTCGGCACGGCCCAGCGGCTGCGGAGCTACAAGCCGGCCGCGCCGCACTTCGAGCGCGGGCGGGAGTGGGCCGCCGGCTTCGACCGCTGGCTGCACGTGGCGCAGAGCCTCTTCCACGACGTGGTCCCCGCCACCTCGCTCGGGATCCCGGTGGTGTGGGTCAATCGCAAGGCCGAGTCCCGACCCGACGACGCCGACCCGGTGCACATCGCCCCCGACCTGGCCGCCGCGGCAGCCTGGATCCTCGCTCCGGCGTGACACAGGACCAGTCCCGCTACTTCCCGGGAGGCCGACCGTCGGCTAGAATCAGACTGGTCGTATCGTCTGGTCTAACCGGTGAGAGTGTAATGGATCACATTGGAGCGTACGAAGCCAAGACCCACCTGCCGCGGCTTCTGGACCGTGTGGCCGACGGCGAGAGCCTCACGATCACCCGCCACGGCCGTCCGGTCGCCCGACTCGTCCCCGTAGACGAGGACGATCGCGCTCGCGCTTACGCGGCGGCCCGCCGCATCCGCGAACGCCGAAAGCGCCTGCCGCAGCGCGTGTCCATCTCCGAACTGATCGATACGATCCACGAAGGGCACAGGCATTGATGTCGCTCGTGATCGACGCATCAGTTGCGCTTTCCTGGTGTCTCGCGGATGAAGATGATCCGCTGGCGGAGTTGGCGATGCGACTGACGCTGGAGCACTTCGCCATCGTCCCGCGGATCTGGTGGTACGAAGTTCTGAACGCTCTCGCGGTCAATCGGCGCAGGGGACGCATGACGTCGGCCGATGCTTCGGCCACGCTCGCAGATCTGAAGGGAATGCGGATTCTGGTCGATGATGACCACAGCGATGGAGCGATCCTTCACGTGGCGGCGAGGCACGGACTTTCAGCCTACGACGCCGCCTACGTGGAGACTGCCCTTCGGCGTTCGTTGCCGCTGGCATCGCTCGACCGTCGGCTTCGCCGGGCGGGCGAGACGGCGGGGGCCACGATTTTTCGACCTCGGTAGACCGATCGGCGTCAGCCCCCTTGATCTCCCCGGGGGAGGTCCGCGGCGCCGCTGCCCAGGACGTTGCGGGTGAAGCGGTGGAGTTCCCGCCACAGTACTTCGTGCGAGAAGATGTCGTTGTGCCCCGCCCCCGGGATCTCGAGCCACTGGCGCGCCCCCCGCAGCGCCTCGAAGACCTCCCGGCTCTGGCCGGGCGGAATGACCCGGTCCTCCTCGCCAGCGGCCACGAAGGTCGGCACCTCGATGCGCGGCGCCCGCTCCAGCGTGTCGAAACGGTTGTGCACCCAGTCCAGATACCAATCCGGGAGCCACGACAGGCGGTGCCGGGCGATGGCCGCGGTATCCGTGAACGGCCCGAGGAGGACGACGCCGGCCACCGGCCGACTCACCGCGAGTTCGGCCGCCACGGAGCTTCCGAGGGAGTTCCCAAGGGGAAGGAGACGCCCGGGATCGACGCCCCGCTCGTCCACCAGCCACCGGTACGCCGCTCTCGCGTCGGCGTAGAGACCCTCCTCCGAGGGCCTCCCTTCGCTCGCTCCGTAGCCTCGATAGTCGGGCAGGAGGACGTCGAGTCCGAGGTTTGAGAGCGCCGCCGCCACGGCTCCGCGATCTCCCAGGTGCCCGGCGTTGCCGTGGAAGTAGATCGCGGTCCCGCTCCGGGACTCCGGCGGGTTCGCGGGAAACCACCACGCGTGCAGTTCCACGCCGTCTTCGGTCGGGATGCGCACCTCGGTGGCTCGCCGAAACCCCCAGTATCGAGGGTGCGTCTCGTGCGGCTGCAGCGTTTCCGGATAGAAGACGAAGAAGGGGACGATCCGCGGCATCAGGAGACGAACGACGGCCATCAGACCAACGAGGGCGACCACGACGATGAGGAGTTCCACGAGCGGGAGTCGGCGGCGGCGGACGGTCGGAGTCAGCGGCCGGGCACGGACGACGTCGTGGCGAGGCGCTCGCCCCAGCGGGCGTACACGTCGGCGCGGCGATCGCGCCAGAACAGCCGGCGGGCGGTGGAGGTCTCGCACCGCGAGAGGTCCACGTCGGCGTAGAGAATCGCCTCTTCTCCTTCCGGCGCCCGGGCGAGGACGACGCCCTCCGGATCGACGACGAAGGACTCTCCGGCGAAGGTGAGGCGGGGCTCCGCGCCGACGCGGTTGGCCAGCGCCGCGAAGTAGCCGTTCTGGAAGGCCGCCACGCGCAACTCGGCCTCGAAGAGCCCCTCGGGCCACTCACCGACCGCGCCCGCCTGCGGGATAACGACGAGTTGCGCGCCGCGTTCTCCCAGACGCCGCATGTACTCGGGATAGTGGCGGTCGTAGCAGATCGCGACACCCACGCGTCCGACGGCGGTGTCGTAGACGAGCGCGTCGGTGTCGCCCTTCGCGTAGTAGTGCTGTTCGTGGAAGCACGCGTACTCGGTGATGTGCATCATCCGCGTCACGCCGAGCAGCGAGCCATCCGCGTCGAAGACCGGCGTGCTGTCGTAGCACCGCCCGTCGGGCCCGAGTTCGTATTGGTTGAACACCGTGACGAGCCCGAGTTCGGCGGCGCGCGCGGCGATTCGGTCGCAGGTGGGACCGGGGATCGGTTCCGCGAGCGCCGCAGCGCCGGGATCGTCCGGCCGCTGCGGGAAGAAGCGGTCGATCGCGAGTTCGGGGAACGCCACGAGATCGGCGCCCTCCGACGCGGCACGCCCCATCGCGTCGAGCGCGCGTTCGAGGTTGCGCGTGCGGGCGGGTCCCGCGGACTGTTGAACAAGCGCGATCTTCATCTCGTGTATGCCCGGTTCGGGGGGACGGCCGCCTGAGGCGGGGTCGGGGGATTCTCGGGGCCCGCGCCGGGACCCGCAACGGGGCCATCGCTCGCGGAGCGCGTTACCTTGGCGGCATGTGTGGACGATTCAGCCTTCAGACCCCGGTTCCGGAGCTGGCCGAACTCTTCGAGGCCGACCCTTCGCGGCTCGAGGAATGGTCCGCCCGCTACAACGTGGCGCCCACCGATGAGGTGGTCACGCTGCGGCGGAGCGCCGGCGGACGGGAACTCGTTCCCCTTCGCTGGGGGCTGATCCCGAACTGGGCCGAGGATCGCACTTCGCTCCCGCCGATGATCAACGCCCGCTCCGAGTCGCTCGAAACCCGGCGTGCGTTTCGAGACCTCGTCATCGACCGCCGCTGTGCCGTCCTCGCCGATGGCTTCTACGAGTGGCGGAAGGAGGGCGGCCTGAAGCAGCCGTACCTCATCCGCCGCCGGGACCGGAGACCGATGGCGCTCGCGGGCCTGTGGGACGTGTGGCGGGGACCGGACGGCCGGATCCCCTCCTGCACGATCATCACGACGGACGCGAACGAGCTGCTCGAACCGCTGCACGATCGCATGCCGGTCATCCTCGAGGGCGTGGGCGCGCAGATGTGGCTCGACCTCGACATCTCCGAGCGCACCATGGATCCGCTTCAGCCGTTCGACGCGGAGGCGCTGGAGGTGTTCGCGGTCAGCCGCCGGGTCAATCGCGTCGCCGACGATGATGCGGCCTGCGCGGAGCCGCGGAGCGCCCCGATCCGGGAAGCCTCGGGCTGGCGCGAGCGTCCCGCGGTGGGCGACGCGCCCCCCGACCAGCTCGGCTTCTTCTGACGCCGATGCCTCCGCCCCTGCGGCGTTGTCCCTAGAAGTTGGCGACGAGCGCGATCGTCAGCGTGGAGTCGAGCTTGTGGCGCGGGACGAGGACCGTCTCCCCGGTCGGAGTCCCCGCGGGCTCTTCCAGCGGTGCGCGCGTCAGCGCCGGCACATTGTCCCACGCGAGCCGCAGGCCCGTTTTCACGGCCAGCGAACTGTTGATGTCGACCGCGAGGGAGTTCGCGAGGTCGGCGCGGAGGTCCGAGGCGTCCGTGAGGTTCTCGTCCAGCGTCAGCGTGCTCTCGAGGTTGGCCGTCTCCGTCAACTGGCGCCGGAAGTTGGTGGAGACCCGGATGCCGCCGAACGTCGAACTCCTGTCCGCGTCGACGACGACATCGTTCTGGGAGGTGAGCGTGATCCCGTAGTCGCTCTTGAGCCGTGTCCTCTCGTTGTCGATCCACGTGTTACCGATGCCGCCCACCAAGGAGAGCTTGCTCTCGTACCCGGCGAAGGTGTTCCGCTCCCAGCCGGCGCCGGCCGTGAGGTGGACCTGATCCGAGAATGAGCGCTCGAATTCGCCCCGCGCGAAGTAGTTCTCGGCCGTCGGCTCCGGATCGGAGTCGCTCGTGACGGTGAAGTGGTCCGGAGTTCCCACGGCGATGCGCCGGGTCGTGCCGGATTCGGTTCGGAGACCTCCCGCGCTCAGCGACAGTTCTCCCCCGCCCCACTCGCGCCGGGCGCCGCCGCCGAGGCCGAACGTGCGCACCGTGGAGTTCCCCGAGGTGAAGAGCAGGCTCAGTTCAGCGTTGTAGGACCAGACGGTCTCCGCCTCTTCCGGCAGCTCTTCCTGGAGTTCTTCCTGCAGCGACGCGACGGGCGCCGCAGCCGCCGCGGCGACCAGGAGAAGCATGATCCCGCGGGTGGCCCCCCACCTCACCTCCATCCTCGCGAACGACGTCATGTGCTGCCCTCCCAAACCACCGTGATCGATACCCATGTGGCGCCGCAAAACGGCGACCAAGGCTAGCCAGACGCGCTGCGCCGGGCCAGCTTCCAAAGACCGTTCTATCCGTCCCCCTTCGAGGAGTTCCAAGCGCATGTCCATATCAGCCAGGTACCGCACCGAAAGAGGGCATCTCTCCGGCCGCCGACTCCTCGCCAGCGCCTTCTGGGTCCTGTTCCCGCTTCCCCTCACGGCGGCTCAGGACGCGCAGGTCGCGGCGATCGACGCGCGTAGCGACCACTACGGGAGCGTGGCGCGCCAGATCTGGGAGTGGGCCGAGGTCGGCTATCAGGAGGAGAAGAGTTCCGAGCTGCTGAAGGGTGAACTCGAGGCGGCGGGGTTCTCGATCGAATCGGGGGTCGCCGACATGCCCACGGCGTTCGTGGCGAGCTACGGCTCCGGCGGCCCGATCATCGGGATCCTGGCCGAATACGACGCCCTGCCGGGCATCTCGCAGGACGCCGTCCCCGTGCGCTCGCCCATCATCATCGGCGGCGCGGGCCACGCGTGCGGGCACCACCTGTTCGGCGCGGGCTCCGTGGCGGCCGCCATTGCGGTGAAGGAATGGCTGGAAGAGACGGGACACGAGGGGACGATCCGGCTCTACGGGACGCCCGCCGAAGAGGGGGGGGCGGGGAAAGTGTACATGGTGCGCGCGGGCCTGTTCGAAGACGTGGACGTGGCGCTGCACTGGCATCCCGGCGCGCGGAACAGCGCGAGGGTGGGGCGTTCGCTGGCCAACAAGTCCGCCAAGTTCCGCTTCCGGGGTTATTCCGCGCACGCGGCGGGCGCGCCGGAGCGGGGACGGAGCGCGCTCGACGGGGTCGAGGCGATGAATCACATGGTGAACCTCATGCGCGAGCACGTCCCGCAGGAGACGCGCATCCACTACGTGATCACGCAGGGCGGTTTCGCGCCCAACGTCGTGCCGGACTTCGCGGAGGTCTACTACTACGTGCGGCACCCCGACGCCCCCACCGTGCTGAGGCTGTTCGAGCGCGTGGCGCGCGCGGCCGAGGGTGCGGCGATGGGTACCGGGACCGGGATGGAGTACGAGGTCATCCACGGGCTGTACGACCTCGTGCCCAACGTCGCCCTCGGAAAGGTGATGGACGCCAACCTGCGCAAGGTCGGGGGCGTGGAGTACACGGAGGCCGAGCGGGCCTTCGCCATGAAGATCCAGGACTCGTTCGTGGGCGGCTCGGCCTGGCCGCTGGGCTCCGAGGCCGAGATCGAGGAGTTCGGGGTCGACCCCGCGGGCGGCGGATCGACCGATGTCGGCGACGTCAGCTGGGTCGTACCGACGACGGGGCTGTCGACGGCCACCTGGGTGCCGGGGACCTCGGCCCACAGTTGGCAGGCGGTCGCGGCCGGCGGCACGGATATCGGGACGAAGGGGATGATCGTCGCGGCGAAGACGCTCGCCCTGACGACGATCGAACTCTTTCAGTCACCCGACGTGATCGCCGCCGCGTGGGAGGAACTCCGGGCGCACCGCGGCGCGGACTTCGAGTATTCCGCACTGCTGGGCGACCGCCCGCCGCCCCTCGACTACCGCCGGTAGCGTTTCCGGCCTAGTCCTTTCGCGGCGAGAGGCGGTCGACGAGGTCGTTCATCCAGCGGCCCGCCAGTTCCTTGCATCCGAGCCCGAAGGCGAGGGCCAGGCCGAAGCCGATGGACGCGAGGATGATCAGGAAGGCATCGCCCACGAACTGGACCTGAACCTGCTGCAGGGCCACCACCACGGCGAAGATGACCACGACGACCTGTGCGAACTGCCCCAGCACCTGCGCTTGCACGACACCCGCGTTGCTGGCCACGGCGCGGACGGTCGCCCCCAGAAAGCCGGCAGCCAGAATCCCCAGGATCAACACGACGATGGCCGTCACGATCGTGGGCAGGAATCCGACGAGCCGCTGGAGCAACTCGGCCGTGGCGGTGAGCTGTAAGGCGTTCAGCGCCGCCACCAGCACGACGAGCATGACGATCCAGTAGGCCAGGGCTGCAACCAACTGGGAGAACGTGCGTTCGATGCCTCCCTTGGCCAGCATCTCCGCCAACTGGATCCTCTCGGCCAGGCTGTCCGCCTTCACGGCCCGGAGCAGCCGGATGAGCGCCGTCTTGATCAGCCTGGCGACGATCCAGCCACCGACCAGGATCGCCACCACAGCCACGAGGTTGGGCAGAAACCCGACCAATTGATCGAGGAAGGCGCGGATCGGCTCAAGCAATATCGCGTCCCAATCCATGTCCATCGTGATTCCCTCCATCGCGAAAAACGGTTGCTGGTCAGCGCCGCGTCGCTACCCGCGGCTCCATTTATTCACGACGACTCGGGGGGCGGCCTCCGCCCGGGCCGATAGAAGACTTAGAATGATGAGCAGGAGCGCAGGTCACCAGCCCGACACCGTATCCGGCCGCGGTCCGGAGCGACGGCGGGCGGGTTCCGGGGGGGTCGTCAGCGGACCCGCACCGTACCCGCGGGCTCGACCCGGGCGCGGGACATCCGGCGCAGGATCTCGAAGTCCTCCGCGGCGAGAGCGATGACGGGCGGAGCGCGGTCGTAGAGCTGAGCGGCGACGATGGCGGCGAGCGCGAGGAAGGTGTCGGGCCCGCGGGTCAGGAGCGCCGACGGGGCCGTGCCGCGCCGGATGGCCTCGAGGAGGACGGCGGTCGTCGTGCTGGAGCCGCGGGTCGCCGGGATGGCGAGGATGCGGCCGGCGCCGACCTCGCCGGCCAGCGGATGGCGCCGGTCGATGATCTCTCCGGTCTCCGCGTCGTAGCCGCCCCAGAAGCTGAGCGGTTCGGAGGAGTACAGGACGGCGCCTTCCGCGGCGCCCGCGACGAGCGCTCTGCCGGTCAGCGGACCGAAGCCCGACGGGGCGGCGGGTCGATCGCTCACGGCTCGGCGGTCCACGCGCCGTCGTCGCGCGTGACGCGGCCGGCGACGGCCGACTCCACGCAGTCGGCCAGGCTCCCGAAGGCGACGGCGCGCTCGAGCAGGCCCGGCGTATACCAGGCGTACTTGGCGGAGTTGGTCATGAGCCGCCGGATGCTCGCCGGCAGCATGGGCGTCGTCAGGATGCAGGTGTCGACGGTCAGCTCCCCTCCAAACGATTCGATCGCGTCGAGGTATCCGGCCTCCCGCGCGAGCGCGCGCACGGCGCGGCCCGTGGTGATCAGCAGGCGCACCCCGGGGTGGAGCCGCCGGTCGTCGACGAGCCGCGCCAGGGCCGCGAACTCCGACAGCGAGAAGTGCGGGCTCCCCAGCACGACGAGGTCAAGGCCGTCGGCGTCGGACAGCCCCGAGCCGAGTTCGTCCCGCGCCTCCCGCAACTCGGTCGGGCCCGGACGCAGCCGAGTCGCCGGTTCCCTCGCCTGAAACGCCGCGCCCCGATCGGGCGCCTCGGGCGTGAGGCCGACCCAGTGGAACAGGCCCACGGCGCCCGAGGAAGCCATGGCGGCCCCGAGCGCCTTGAGGTCGTCCTCCCCCGGCCGTGCCCGGAGCCCGTCGAGCACCGGGATCCGCCCCTCCACGCGCAGCCCGACCCAGTGTCCCAGCACCGGATACAGGGAGGGTTCATCCGCGAGCCGCCGCGGGACGCGGGAGAGATCGACGAGCACCTGCCCCGCGCGATTCCCGGTCAGATGAAGCCCGGCGGCGGGGGCCCGTCCCGTGACCGCGCAGCAGATGTCCAGCAGGTCAGGATAGCGCTCGGTGCGCGCGCCCAGCACCGAGTTCGCGAACACGATCGCGCTCGACTCGCCCCACGCGACCTGCTCTCCGATCCCCGGACGCGCCTGCGTCTGGTACGGCGCGCACGTCCAGGTGGGCTCGCAACCCATCGCCTCGTACGCCTCCATCTGGCGCCGCGCCGGTTCCGCCCATGATTCGTCCACGTCCCACTCGCGCCAGCCGTGTTCGTCCACGCCCGACACGTTGAGCGTCGTCCGCACCCGCACCCGCGCACCGCCATCGGCCAGCCGTTCCGCGAACTCGAGCGTCGCGGGTCCCTGATAGAGCGACGAGTCGATATGCGCCGCCGTGATGTCGAGCAGTTCCCGCGCCCCGATCACGTCGGCCATGCGCGCGAGGATCGACATCGCGAGCCGGGCCCCCTCCCCCTCATCTCCCGCCAGGAACGCAAGATCCCGCTCGTCCAGACGAACGCTCGTCACGCTGCTATATTCCGGGCGCGAGCGAGACGATCATGATCGAGAACCGGCTCCAGACGGCAGGCGAGACCATGCGCATAGTCTATTTCCTTCCCGGTCCCATGTCCCGCGGTCCCCTCGGGCCGCCGGAACTCGTCCGGCGCGAAGCCTTTCTCAACGCCGCAGCCTTCGGGGGCACCGAGGTCGAGGTTCGGGAGACGGACGACGGCCCTGCATCGGTCGAGTCTTCCGCAGAAGAATATCTCTCCGTCCCCGGCATTCTGCACGCCGCGCCGCGTCTCGAGGCGGAGGGGTTCGACGCCATGATCATCGGGTGTTTCGGCGACCCCGGCCTCGCGCCGGCCCGTGAACTCGTAGGCTTCCCCGTCATCGGCCCGGGCCAGGCTGGAGCGCTCGCCGCGGCGCAGATGGGGCAACGCTTCGCGATCATCACGGTCGTGGACGAAGTCGTGCCCGCGATTCGCCGCCAGATGCGGGGGTACGGGCTCGAAGGACTGGTGGCGGACATCCGGGCGGTCGACGTACCGGTGCTCGAACTTCGGCAGCGTGCGGATCAGGTGCTCGAGACGCTCGAGACGGAGGCCCACGCGGCGCTGCGCGCCGGCGCGGACACGCTCGTGCTGGGCTGCATGACGATGGGATTCCTCGACGTGGCCCGGAAGCTTTCCGAGCGCCTCGGCGTGCCCGTCATCAACCCCGTCCTCGCGGCGCTAAAGGCGGCGGAGTCGTTCGCCGCCACCGGCCTCCGGCCGTCCCCGCGCGCCTATCCCCCGCCCCGCAAGGAGATCTCGCCCGCCCCCGTCTAGCCTGCGCCCGTCCGGTCGACAGCCGGCGTCAGGGTCGGATGACGCCGACGCCGTTCTCGATCGTCATCGTCGTCCCGAACTCGGCGGAGAGCTTCGCGAGACCCTCGAGGATCTCCTGCCCGTGCGCGTCGTCGGCCATCATCGGCCGCCCCCGCACCGGCCGCGGCAACTGCCAGCCCATGGTGATCGGGTGGAGCTGGACCTCCTTCAGCTTCCCGCCCTCGTACTCCACGACGGGGACGACGCTCTCCCAGAACCCCTTCCCCGCCGGGAAGGATGAGGCGCCGGCCCGCTCGATCCGCACATCCTGGAACCGGCCCGGAAGGTCCTGGTACCCCAGCCCCTGGGCCTCGTAGTTGTCCTGCGGCTGGAACTCGATCGTCTCGTTCTGCATGGCGAAGTTCGCCAGCGAGTAGAAGATCGGCTTTCCCCGGTACATCTCGACCGCCCGCAGGATGTGGGGGCCGTGGCCCACGAACATGTCCGCGCCGGCGTCGACGGTCGCCCGGGCGACGTCGACGAGGAAGTCCGCCGGCACCTCGCGGCGGTCCGCGCCTTCGTGCGAGTGGCTCGTGACGATGACCCACTCGGCCTGACGCTGCGCCTCCTTCACGACTTCGATGATCTCCGCCAGGTCCCCGGTGTGCGGCACCGTCTTCACGTCCGGCTTGTCGCCCACCACAAACGTCATGCCGCCGAAGTTCAGCGTCGAGCCGGAACCGCCGTTCCGTCCCGCCACAGAGAGCGCGTCGCGGAGGCCCGCCATTTGATCGGCGCTCACGGTCACGTGCCGCTCGTACCGGATCGGGCTCAGCCCCGGCCGCCCCCGCACGTCCGGCCGCTGGTGGCCGGCCCGCATCGCGTCGGCGAAGGTCGAGGCGATCGAAATCAGCGCGACCCGGCCGCCGGGCGTGTCCACGTAGGCCGGGGCCCTCGCCCGCGCGAGGTTCTCGCCGAAGCCGGCGACGGCGAGTCCCGCCGCCTCGGCCGCCGCCACGGTGCGCCTCGCCCCGCCGGCGCCGAAGTCCATCGTGTGGTTGTTCGCGAGGCTCACCATGTCGAACCCGAACCAGGCGAGTTCGTGCGCGATTTCCGGCTCCGCCCGCATGTAGGTGCCGCCGCTCGCCGCCGCCGGGATCACGTCGTCCTCGTAGTCGTGGAACAGGATCTCGAGGTTCACGAACGCGGTGGTCGCACTCTGGATGATGTCGCGCAGCGCGAGAAACTCGGGCTCCCGGTACGGAGACATCTTCCGGGAGATGATCGCGTCGCCCGCGAGGGCGATGGACATGTCCCCGCGCGCGTCCTCGAACGCCTGCGCTTCGAGTGCGACGGGTTTCGCGAGGGAGACTCCGGCCGCGAAGAAGACGGCGGCCGCGAACCCGGCCAGCGGGAGGGAGAGCGAGAGCGGAAAACGATACCGGCGCATGAGTGCCTCCGATGAGGGTGCCTGCGGGAACCTTCTCCGTGCGGGCCCGCTTCGGGCACCGCTTTCTTGTGCGGGTCGCGTGCGATCCGACAGATTCGAGCGCATGGACGACAACATGCTTTCCCCAACCCCGCGCCGCCACGCCGGACGGGCGCTCCCGGCCGTCCTCACCGCGGCGGGCCTGCTTGCGGGGACGGCCGCCGCCCGGCCCGCCGCAGCCCAGAGTTACGACCTCGTCATCCGCGGCGGCACCCTCGTGGACGGTTCGGGTGGGCCGCCGCGCGCCGGCGACGTCGCGATCGACGGGGACCGGATCGCGGCCGTGGGCGACTTGGGCGCGGCCACCGCCGGCCGGGTCATTGACGCGAACGGCCTGCACATCTTCCCCGGCTTCATCGACACGCATTCCCACGCCATGCCGGCGCTGCTGCGCGACGAACTGCGGACGGCGCGCCCCCTCCTCGCGCAGGGGATCACGACGATCTTCGCGAACCCCGATGGCGGCGGCACCGTCGACCTCGCCGACCAGCGGGCGCGGATTCGGGCCCCCGGCGTCGGGGTGAACGTGGGGCAACTCATCGGGCACGGGAGCGTCCGCCGCGCGGTGCTCGGGATGCAGGCGCGCGAGGCCACGCCCGAGGAACTCGACCGCATGCGGACTTTCGTGCGCGACGGGATGGACGGGGGCGCCTTCGGGCTCTCCTCCGGCCTCTACTATTCGCCGGGGTCGTACGCCCCCACCGGCGAGGTCGTCGAACTCGCGAAGATCGCGGCCGGGTACGGAGCCGTGTACCAGAGCCACATCCGCGACGAGTCGGACTATTCGATCGGCCTGCTCGGGGCCGTCGACGAGGTCATCGAGATCTCGCGGGGCTCCGGCATCACCGGCGTCGTCACTCACGTCAAGGCGCTCGGTCCCCGGGTATGGGGCGAGTCCGCCGAGGTCGTCCGCCGCATCGAGGCCGCCCGGGCGGAAGGTCTCCCGGTCTACGCGGACCAGTATCCCTACGGGGCCTCCGGCACGAGCATTATCGGAGCCCTGGTCCCCCGCTGGGCGCTCGCCGGCGAGGGCGGCGACCTGTACGAGCGCATCGAGGATCCCGGTGAACGCGCCCGGCTCGTGCCGGAGATGTGGGAGAACCTCGACCGCCGGGGCGGCGCCGACCGGCTCATGCTCCAGGGCGGCCCCCACGGGGGCCGGACGTTGGCCGATGTCGCGGAGGAGCGCGGGGTGGACGCGATCGAGACCGCGCTCGCCCTGCTCGTGGAGGCGCGCGGAGGCGGCGGAGGCACCGGCCTGACCTCCTTCAACATGAACGACGAGGACATCGAGCGCTTCATGGCGCAGCCCTGGATGATGACCGCGTCCGACGGTTCGCTCTGGGTGCCGGGCGAAGGACACCCTCACCCGCGCGGCTTCGGCGCCTTCCCGCGGCGGATCCGCAAGTACGTGATGGAGGAAGGCGTCACCACGCTCGAACAGGCGATTCACGCCATGACTGCGCTCCCGGCCCGCGTGTACGGGATCGAAGGTCGCGGCGTGCTCCGAACAGGCGCGGTCGCCGATGTCATCGTCGTGGACCTCGAGCGGTTCCGCGACACCGCCGAATACGACGACCCGCACGGTCTCGCCGAGGGGGTCGAGTACTCCCTCGTCAATGGTACGCTCGCGATCGACGGGGGCCGCTTCACGGACGCCCTCGCAGGCGAAGCGCTCGTCAAGGCACGATAACTCAGGAGCAGGCATGCGATTCTCCGCCGCGATTCCCGGAACACGAACCGTTCTCGCACCTCTGGTTGCCGTCGCCGCCCTCGCGGGGCCTCTCGTCGCACAGGATGGCGCGAGCGCGGGTGAACTTCCCGCCGGCGTCCGAAACCCGGCCCCGTCTGCGGACACGGTCGATCCAAGTCTCTTCGGCGGCCTCTCCTTCCGCTTCGTCGGCCCGTCGCGCGGCGGCCGCGTCACGGCGGTCGAGGGGCACCGGTCCCATCCCCACACCTTCTACCAGGGGGCGACCGGCGGCGGCGTGTGGAAGACGACGAACTACGGGATGACGTGGGAGAATATCTCCGACGGATATTTCCGGTCTCCCTCCATCGGCCATATCGAAGCGGCCGACTCGGACCCGAATATCATCTATGTGGGCACGGGCTCGGACGGCATCCGCTCGAATATCATCATCGGGAAGGGCATCCATAAGTCGACGGACGCGGGAGAAACGTGGACCCACGTCGGGCTCGAGGACGGCGGCCAGATCGCTTCCGTGAAGGCCCACCCCGACAATCCCGACCTCGTCTATGCGGCCGCGATGGGTAACCCGTTCATCAACAACGAGACGCGGGGCGTCTATCGCTCGTCGAACGGCGGCCTCGACTGGGAGCGCATCCTCTTCACCTCGGACTCCGTCGGGGCGGTGGATCTCGAGTTTCATCCGGCGGACCCCAATGTCATTTACGCCGGGATGTGGCGGGCGCAGCGGCGTCCGTGGTCGATCATCTCCGGGGCGAGCGACGAAGACGGGATCTGGAAGACGACGGATGGGGGCGACACGTGGCGGCGGATCACGGCCGGGCTCCCGGACGGCCTCATCGGCAAGGTCGACTTTTCCGTCTCGGCGGACATGCCCGACCGGGTCTACGCGCTCGTGGAGGCGCCCGAACCGATCGAGGGCCTGTACCGCTCGGACGACGCGGGCGAGACGTGGGAGCTGGTCAACGACGACCCGCGGAACCAGCTCATGCACCGGCCCTTCTACTTCGCCAACGTGATTGCGGACCCGATGGATGGGAATGTCGTCTATGTCCTCAATCTGTCCACCTGGAAGTCGACGGACGGCGGAGAGACTTTCAGCACGATCCCGAACGTCCATGGGGATGACCACGATCTGTGGATCAACCCCGACGACTCGCGGATCATGGTGCACGGGAGCGACGGCGGCGGAGTCGTGACGCTGGATGGCGGTCAGACGTGGTCGCCGGTCAACAACCAGCCCACCGCTGAACTCTACCAGGTCGATGTGGACGACCGCTTCCCGTACTGGCTTTACGCCGGACAGCAGGATGATGCCTATACGGTCGCGGTGCCGAGCCGGCAGCCCTCCCTCTCCGCGCCGGGCGGTCCCGACGCGTACTGGCGCTCGCCGGGCGGGTGCGAGACGGGTCCCGCCGTGCCGAAGCCGGGCGATCCCGACGTCGTGTACGCGAACTGCAAGGGGCGTTTCGGGGTCTACAACCAGCGTACCGGGCAGGAACAGCAGTACTACGTCGGCGCGGTGAACATGTACGGGACGAACCCCGCCAACCTCCCCTACCGCTTCCAGCGCGTCGTGCCCATCGAGGTGTCGCCGCACGACCCGAACCTTGTCTATCACGGCTCGCAGTACGTGCATCGCACGCGCGACGGGGGTCGCACGTGGGAGCGGATCTCGCCGGACCTCACGGCGTTCCCTCCCGAGCGGCAGATGGTGTCGGGCGGGCCGATCACGCGCGACGCGACGGGCGAGGAGCACTACTCCACGCTCTACGTGATCGAGGCCTCGCCGCACGACCCCGAAGTGATCTGGACGGGTGCGAACGATGGCCCGGTGTACGTGACGCTGGATGGCGCGGCGTCCTGGGAGAATGTGACGCCGGCGGACATGCCGCCCGAGGGCCGCATCAACTCGATCGACATCTCCCGGCACGATCCGGACAAGGTGTACGTGGCCGGGTACCGCTTCCTGCTCGGCGACTTCCGGCCGTACGTCTACCGGACGGAGGACGCGGGCGAGACGTGGACGCTTCTCACCGACGGGACGAACGGGATCCCGGCGGACGTGCCCGTGCGGGTCGTGCGCGAGGATCCGGACCGCGCGGGCCTCCTGTACGCGGGGACGGAGTTCGGGCTCTTCATCTCCTTCGACGACGGGGCGACGTGGCAGTCCTTCCAGCTCGACCTCCCGCTGACGCCGGTGACGGACATCGAGGTGTACCGGCAGGACCTCGCGCTCTCGACGATGGGCCGGGGGTTCTGGGTGCTGGACGATGTCACGCCGCTGCACGAGATCGGCGCGGACGGGTCGGTCGCGGCGGGAGGCGGGGCCCACCTGTTCGAGGGACGGCCGCAGTACCGCACGCGGCCCGGACGGAACTCGGGCTTCGAATGGGCCTCGAATACGGCGCGGCCGGACTACCGCGGCGGGGGTGCGGACATCAACTACTGGATCTCGCCCGAGCTGGGACCCGACGAGACGGTGCGGGTCGAGATCCTCGACGCGGACGGCGAGGTCATCCGGACCTACGCCAGCGGCGGGGGCGGCAGCGCGGGCCGGGCGGGGGGACCGGCGATGCAGCGCATGGCGCCGCGCGGCGGGACCATGCGAGGCGTCTCGTCGGCGCCGGGCGTGCACCGGCTGCGCTGGGATCTGCGTTCGCAGGGCGAGGGCCGCGGCGGGCCGATGGTGCCGCCGGGCGAGTACACCGTCCGCCTTTCGGCGGGCAACATGACGGTCGAGGCAGGGCTCGAACTGCGGATCGACCCGCGGGTGGCGGCGGAGGGGGTGACCGTCGCCGACCTCGAGGAGCAGTACCGGTTCAACCTCGCCGTGCGGGAGACGATGGCGGACGCCCGTGAGGTCGCGGACGGCATCGACGGCCTGCGCGATCAGATCGAGGAGGCGCGCGCGGACGCCGGTGGCGGTCGCAACGAGACGCTCGACGAACTCGCCGCGGAACTCGCCGAACTCGACGCTCGCGTGAACGACGCGGCGGGCAGCTATCCGCGCCCCATGCTCCTGAGCCAGCTCAACTATCTCGCCGGCATGACCGGGCGGGCCGACCAGGCGCCGGGGGCCGACGCATACGAGCGCCACGAGGAGCTCCAGGAGGAGGTCAGCGAGGTCGGCGACTGGTTGCAGACGCTGGTCAGGAGGCTGACCGCAACCTGAGATAGCGCATGCCCGACATCAATCTCATCGCTCACCCGCTGAGGGGTACGGCCTTCGGCACGGCGCTCGACCTGTGCCTGATCCTCGCCGCGCTGGTCTGGCTCCTGGGCGTCGTCACCCGCGAGTTCTCGTGGATCGACCGCCTGTGGTCGATATGCCCGGGCGCGTACTGCCTCATCGTGGCCTTCGGGACGAACTTCGCGTCGCCCCGCGTGAACCTCATGACGTTCCTCGTCGTGCTCTGGGGCGCGCGTCTGACCTTCAACTTCGCGCGCAAGGGCGGATACCAGCCGGGCGGCGAGGACTACCGCTGGGCCATCGTCCGGGAGAAGGCGGGGCCGGTGGGCATACAGGTCCTCAACCTCACGTTCATCAGCTTCGGGCAGATGCTGCTGATCTGGTGGTTCACCTCCCCGGTGCACCAGGCTGCGGTGTGGAGCGAGACGCCGCTCGGATGGCTGGATCTCCTGACCGCCGCGGTGTTCCTCGTGCTCTTCGTCGGCGAGGCCGTGGCCGACGAGCAGATGTGGCGCTTTCAGCAGGACAAGAAGCGGCGGATCGCGGCCAGAGAAGATGTGGCGCAGCCGTTCATGACTTCCGGATTGTTCCGCTATTGCCGCCATCCCAACTTCTTCTGCGAATTGGGCATGTGGTGGGTGTTCTACCTGTTCGCCGTCTCCGCCTCGGGTCAATGGCTCCACTGGACGGGCCTCGGCTTCATCCTGCTCACCGCGCTGTTAATTCCGTCGATGCGCCTCACCGAAACGATCTCCGCGTCGAAATACCCCGGATACCGCGACTACCAGGCCACCACGCCGGCGCTGATCCCCCGACCTGTGTCCAAGGCCTGATGGCCCCAGGGCCCCGATTGCCACGCTTCCCGTTCTACTAACTTGATAGTGGAATTACCAGGCGATCCGGCACGTGCGGACGATCTCGAGGAAAGGCGAGGGCCCCGGCGAGCTGGACCGGCCCGAAGGGTTGGCGGTGTTCTCCGACGGGCGCATCGGCGTCATGGACTTCGCGAAGGTCGGGCTTCAGATGTTCGCCCGCGACGGCACGTTCCTGGAAGGGATCCGGTTCGCGACCGAGGCGGGGATCCCGGGGATTCCGTTTCATGCGATGCCCGACCACAGTGTTGTGACGGCGAGTGCGCTTCCGTCCCGACGGGAGTGGCGCGTTGTTCCACGCGGTGTGGCGGGGCCCTCCGCCTGACGACACGCGACTGGAAGACGTGGAGTCCGGAGGAATCTTCATGCAACTGCGCCCGATCCAGGCCTTCCCCCCTCCGCTGGAACTGGGTGTATTCAGGGATGGCCGGGTCGCCATCGTCGACTCGGTCGGCAACCGGATCAAGATCGTCGGCCCGGAGGGAGAGGAAGGGAAGCAAGTCACCACGCTCGAGCGCCCGGTAGCTCCCGTCCGGGTAACGGGGCGGGTCCGCGACGCCAAACGTCCGCGGCGGCTGGCGCTGCAGGACTCCGAAGGGCGCTGCAGGACGTGCTCACGGAGGGCATTGCGATGGTGGTCATCCGCCCACCGAGCGGGGCTTCCGGCCCCCCCCCGATCCGGCCGCCATGGAAGCGGCCCTGCGCGGAACCTATCGGCGACAGATCGAACGCCTGGTCTTCCCTGAGGAGATGCCGGTCATCGAAAGGATCGCCGTGGATTGGAGCGGCCGGATCCGGGTCCAGCGCGCGGCGGTGCCGGGCGAGAGCGGTCCCAGGGATGTCCTCACCGCGGACGGCCGGTACCTGGGAACGCATGCCCCCGACGGACTGCGCCTCCCGGCCCCCTTCGGGCCGGACGGACTGCTGGCGTACATCGAGACCGATCCCCTCGGCATCCAGCGCATCCGTGTCATCCGCCTCGCCGGAGATCAGCCGCTGGAGACTCCCGGCACGGAATGACCGAGGACGTTCCCACGGGGACGCGCCTCAACTATCTTCATAGTCGGAACCCCGTCAACTCCCCCCCGCGCAAGGAGAAACAACCGATGCGCCGCTCGCACAGCCATACCGTCCACGCCGTACTCGCCCCGGTTCTTCTGTCGGCCGCAGCCTGCGGTGGAGACGGGGGATCCGCGGCCCGCGGGCTCGACAGTCCCGACGTCACGATCTCTCCCGCGACGGACACGCTCTTCGCCGTCGGCGTACTGGACGGGGCGGAATGGGAAATGTTCGGCCGGGTCGCGGATGTCGCGTTCGACGCGGATGGCACTCTCTTCATCCTCGACAGCGACGCCGGACACGTGGTCGTGATCGATCCCGCGGGAGCATTCGTCCGCACCATCGCCAACAAGGGAGAAGGACCCGGCGAGCTCCGCTTCCCAGCCAGCCTCATCGTGTTTGGCAACGGACGGATCGGTGTGCGCGACATGGGAAACCGGGGCATCGCGCTCTTCGACCGCGAGGGAGAGTTTCTCGAGGACGTCGGGATCGATCCGGAGGGTGCCGTCCCCTCTGGACGACTCCGCGCCCTGCCCGATCACAGCCTCATCGCGCCGGCCCGCCGGATGAGCTTCTCGCCGGAGGGGATCATGGACCGGGAAGAGGGCCGTCCGATCACGCGCTTCCGGCTCGACGGAAGCACGGACCCGTTTCATGAGGCCTGGGCGCCTCCGCCGCGCGAAACCCGAACCGACGAAGCGGAGGCGGGGAACATCCGTATACAGATGGAGGCCGGAGAGGCCTTTCCGCTGCCGCTGGCGCTGGGCGTGCTCAGTGACGGCCGCGTCGCGATCGCCGACTCGGTCGGCTACCGCATCAAGCTGCTCGATGCGGCGGGGGGCCGCCTGTCGACCCTTGAGCGCCCGGTGCCGCCGGTGGCCGTGACGCCCGCGATCGAGGCGGCCGAACGCGAACGTCGTCTCGCAAGCCTCGAGTCCGGTGGAAGCGGTGGAGGCGGCGGCATCATGACCTTGAGCATCACCGCAGCGGCCGGATCGAGCGGCGGTGGGAACCCCATGGATTCGGAGGGTATGCAGGAGGCCTTGCGCCGGATCCGCGAGGATCAGATCCGGGATCTGAGGTTCCCGGAGGAGATGCCGGTGATCACGAATCTTGCCGTGGACTGGAGCGACCGCATCTGGGTGCAGCGCTCCGCCCTCCCCGGCGAGACCGGTACGATCGACATCCTGAGCGCCGACGGGCGGTACTTCGGCTCGCTCCCCACCGACGGCCTGAGAATCCCCAGAGCCTTCGGCCCGGGTGGCCTGCTCGCCTACGTGGAGCGCGACGACCTCGACATCCAGCGCGTCCTGGTGGTCCGGCTCATGGCGGACGAACAACTGGAGGGCGCTCGATAGACATGGGCACGAACGCGCGCGGCGGGCAACCGTGGTCCGGTCTCCACTGTCACAGCCGGTGTCCGGCCGGTCGCCCGCGTCAACCTGGGGAAAACCTCATGCGCAAGATCCCTTGCCGTACGTACCGCACGCGTCATCTCGCCCTGCTCGCCCTCCCGATTGTGGCCATCGGCTGCGGGGGCGACGCCGGACCGGGCGACGCGGGGCTCGACAGCCCCGACGTCTCTCTCGCGCCCAGCGTGGAGGAGGTGTACACCGTCGGCGTGATGGACGGGGCCGCGTGGGAGATGTTCGGCAGCGTGATGGGCGTCGCCTTCGACGAGGACGGCTCGCTCTTCATCCTCGACAATGACGCCGGCCACATCGTCGTCGTCGGCCCGGGCGGCGAGTTCGAGCGGACGATTTCGAACAAAGGCGAGGGGCCCGGAGAACTCAACCAGCCGCTGGGACTCGCCGTGCTCGGTGATCGGCGGATCGCCGTCAACGACATGGGTCGCGGCATAAAGGTCTTCAACCGCGATGGCGAATCGCTCCAGGAGGCCGGGTTCACCTTCGAGACCGGGATGCCCGGTGCCGAGATGCACGCCATGCCGGACCACAGCCTCCTCTCCGCGGGACTCGCCGGCCGATCGCTCACCGCGCTCATGCGAGGGGAGGAAGAAGAGGAGCCCGAAGGCCGGCCCATCGGCCGGTTCCGGCTCGACGGCACACAGGAGGAGTTCCACCTGGCCTGGGCGGGACCGCCCGTGGAAGACGCCGAGACGCAGACCGGAAACATGCGGATCATCATGTCGCGGATGGAGGCGTTTCCCCTTCCCCTGAGCTTCGGCGTGCTTCGGGATGGCCGCGTCGCCCTCGCCGATTCCGTCGGCTACACGGTCAAGATCCTCGATGCCTCGGGGCAGGTGACGGGCACGCTCGAGCGGCCGATCTCGCCCGTCGCGGTCACCGACGAGATCCGGGACTCGGAGCGCGAGCGCCGGCTCGCCGCTGTGGCGGAAGGCGGGAGCGGAGGCGGTGGAGGCACCGTCTTCATGACCCGGACGATTTCGGTCAGCGGAAGCACCGGCTCCGGAAGGCCGAGCGGTCCCGATCCGGAGGCGATGCGCCGCATGAGGGAAGACCGGATCGCGGACATGGTGTTTCCAGATGAGGTGCCGGTCATCTCGAGGCTGGCCGTGGACCGGAGCGACCGCATCTGGGTCGAGCGCTCGGCCCTGCGGGGAGAACCCGGTCCCACGGACATCCTCACCGCGGACGGGCAGTACTTCGGCACCATCGCTCCGGACGGGGTTCGCATCCCGGCCGCGTTCGGGCCGGACGGCCTCCTGGCCTACATCGAGCCCGACGAACTCGGCATCCAGCGCGTCCGCGTCGTCCGCCTCGTCGGCGACCAGCCACTGGAAGCGGCGGAGGGCGGCTGACCGAGCGCCGGGCTAGCGCGACTTCTTCGCCACGAAGAGCGCGAGCAGCAGAGCCACGGTCGGAACCGCGGCCTGGGGCACCGTGCCCGCCCGCACGAGCGTGTAGATCGCGCCGGCCATGATCGGCACCACAACGACCGCCGCCATGAACCGCATCCTGCCGAGCAGGAAGCCGACTCCCGCCAGCGCCTCCACGACGCCGATCAGGTACTGGAACCACGCCGGGTAGCCCCACAGCGCAAACTGGTCGACCATCATCCCGGCGACCTTCATCCCGCCGTTCAGAAGGAAGAGCAGCGCCAGCAGAATCGACGCCACCTTGACGGCCTTGCCTGCGTTTCCGTTGTTCGCCACTGGAGGCTCCTCGCGTTGGAAGTACGTGGTCCGGCCCCGGGCCGATTCCTGAACCTTGGCCGCTCATCCGTCGATGGCCAGACCGCCTCCCTCGTCGCGAGGATCGGCGAGTTTCCGCCCGAAGTGCTGCGCGCGCCACGTCGAGCGTTCGCACCGGAGGAAGCAGACCTCTTCCGACTCCGGGTCGGATGGTTGGTCACCCGGCCGCCGGGCGCCGCGGGAAGAGAGCGAGTCGGTCACCACGTCGGCGGCGGCGAGGCGGAGGCCCAACCAGCTGAAGAGAAGCTCCGGATCCTCCGGCGCCTCCGGCGCGTGGCGGGCCAGCCACTCGTCCCGGAGCGCCTCCCATTCCAGCCACAGGTTCTCCCCCCAGCCATCGCTCGTGGCGGCAATCACGGTGTCGTGGAGCTCTCCCGGCTCGTGCTCCCCGGGTCGCTCGTCCCAGTGCAGGAGGCCGGCCAGGAAACCCGCCATGATCCAGTATCGATGCGCGTCTCCGTCGTCCCGGGCACGCCGCGTTTCATTCAGGACGCCGAGGATCTGCAGGTAGCCCGCGTCCCAGTCGAACGCATCGCCCGCCGTCTCCTCGCCCCCGGTCCCGTCGTCTTCCGACCGCAGTCTCGACTCGACTAGGCTCCGGACCCGGCGCACCGCGTCCAGATCGTCCCTCTCCACCGCATCGGAGATGTCGTCGAACAGTGCCTCCGAGTCCATGCCCGGGAAGTGGGCGGAGAAGGCGATCCCGCCCGCCTCTCCGAGCCGAAACGTCCCCTGCCGCTCGGCGCCGGATTCATGGGGTTCGGCGGCGGGCACGCGCGCCAGCCAGAAGATCGCTTCGTCCAGCGCGGTCAGGAGTTCTCCATAGGCGGACCGCTGCCGCTCGGCGTCCATCGCGGATTCCTCCCCCGCCCGCTACGCCGGAGCCAGCGCGATCACGCGCAGCGGGCTCCCGCTTCCGCCCACGATCTTGAGCGGAGCGGCGATCGCGACGGCGCCCGTCGGGGGCAGCCGGTCGAGGTTGCACAGGCTCGCGAGGCCGAACCTCCCCGCCCCGTGCATGATCCCGTGGTTCGGGAACGGCGGATCGAACCCTCCCGCCTGACCCGCGTCGGTGCCGACCGTCTCCACTCCGACCCCGAGCACCGCGCGGTCGTGGGCCAGCACGGCCGAAGTCTCCTGGTGAAAGCCCGGCGAGTGCGGGCCATCGTCCGACACGTTGAGAAACGCCTCCTTCCCCTCCCTCCGGCTCCACCCGGTGCGCAGGAAGACCCAGGCGCCCTCGGGCACGCGTCCGTGCTCCCCCTCCCACGCCTCGAGCCCGGCGGGCGTGAGCAGGAAGTCCGGATCCGCGTTCACCTCCGCCTCCACGTCGATGACGCACGCCGGCCCAACGAATTTGCGCGGCGGGATCGTGTCCGTCGTCCCGTCGGGCACGTCCTTCCCCGTCACCCAGTGGATCGGGGCGTCGAAGTGCGTCCCGGTGTGCTCGCCGAGCGTGAGGTTGTTCCAGTACCAGGCCGGCCCGTCGTCGTCATACCTCGAGATCTGCTCGATCGTCACTCCCTTCGACGGCGCGAACATCGGAGGAAGATCGATGACGACCGTATCGGGGCCGAGAGGGATCGTGAGGTCCACCACCCGGACGGTGCCCGCGTTCAACTCCTCCACGAGGCGGTTCAGTACGTCCGACATTCGAAATCTCCCTGTGGTTGGTCGACCCGCGGGCGAGGCTGCGGTCCGCGGATCACTTGTCCCCGAAGAACGGCTCCAGCGTCTGCCCCGGATTCGGCTTCGTCATCAGCGAAACCATGATGAAGAGGATGAGGCTCGCACCGACGCCCAGCTCGACGGAATCTATCCCGTAGAGAGGGAAGTAGTGTTCCTGGAACCAGAGCGTCCACACCAGGCAGGCGAGGAAACCCCCGATCATGGAGGCGACTGCGCCCTTCGCCGTCCCCCGTCGCCAGTTGAGGCCGATGACGATGGGGACGAAGAAGAAGGAGGCGATGAACTTCGCCTGCTCGAGGACGATGCCCTGCACATCCCCCAGCTTCTGCAGCGCGAAGAAGAGGGGGATGAGAGAGAGGACGACGATCGCCACCCGGTTCGCGTTCACGAGGTGCTTCTGGCTCGCGTCGGGCCGGATGAACTTCCCGTAGAGGTCGTGGGCGACGCCCGCACCGGTGACGAGGAGGATCGAGTTCACGGTCGACATGATCGCCGACAGCATGGCGACGAGCAGCAGCGCGCCGACCACGGGCGGCAGGACGTGCAGCGCCATGGTGGCGGTGGCCTGATCCTGTGAGGGAAGGTTCGGGAACAGCACCCGCATGAGCATGCCGATGGACATGATGCTCGTAGCGATCACGACCTGGAAGCCGATCGCCACGAAGATCGCCTTCCGCACCGTGCGCTCGTCCCGCATCGAGTAGAAGCGGGTGAGTTCGTACGGCGCCGCCGCGATGGAGAGTCCGAACGCGATCGCGAAGGCAAGGAGTTCACGCGGCGAGTAGTACCAGCCCACAAGACGGTCGTCGAGCGTGTCGAGGAAGTCGAGCGACCGCTCGACCGCCGCCACCGGACTGCCGCCGCCCACCTGGTTGAGGAGGACGGGAACCGCGACGATCAGCGCCGCGACCATGATCAGCGTCTGCAGGAAATCGATGTAGGAACTGGACCGGACGCCGCCGAGAAGCGTGTAGAGCGCGGTCGAGGCGACGATGATGAGCATCGCCGTGAGCGGACGGATCCCGAACACGACCTCCGCAATCTCGCCGCCCGCCTGGAACTGGGCCACGAGATAGATCGTGTAGGCGACGACGATGAGGATGCCCGCGAGGGCGCCGGCCTTCGGGCTGCCGTAGCGGGCGGAGATGTAGTCGGGGACGGTGAGCGCGCCGAGCCGCCGCAGTTTCGGGGCGACGAAGAAGGCGCAGACGAGCCACCCCGTCCACAGGCCGAGCCACGGGAAGACCCAGGAGACGCCGGCCAGATAGTGGCGGCCCGCGGTGCCGACGAAGGTGCCGGCGGAGATCTGCGTGGCCGCAAGGACGGCGCCGCCGACGATGGGGCCGATCGAGCGGCCGGCGGCGAGGAAGTCGACCTCGGTCTCGGTCCGGAAGTAGCTCCAGATCGCGATGCCCATGATGATGGCCACGTAGACGCCGAGGACGACGAAGAAGACGTCGCTCATGTCCGCGCACCGGGTGGTTCGGCGCCGTCGGGTTCCTCGGTCTCCGCGCGCGCGGAGGGCGCAGAGGGTGAGGCGCCGCGCCGGGAGCGCGGTGCGACGACCTCGGCCCAGCGGCGGTCCAGTTCGTCGTCGGCGCTGATAGTCTTCCGGAAGAGAAGGACCATGGTGATGCCGAGGGCGAAGAAGCCCGCCGCGATCAGGAGGATCGCCACCGGTGTCATGGGGCGGCCCTCCCGCCCTCGCGGCGGACCCGCGCGTTCCGCCACGTCCAGATCGCGCCGGCCAGCAGGAGTGCGAGGACGGCGAAGTCGGCGATGCGCGCGAACGAGAGCGCACCCCCGCGGGATAGCCGGAGCATCCCCGGCACGCTCGACAGCGTGGCCGTCACGACATCATCGCCGGCCCGGACGAAGCGCGGCAGGCTGGTCGACAGATCCAGCGCATCGAGCACGTCGGGATCCCCTTCCAGCCGGATCAGCCACGGCGCCGTGACGTCCTGTACCACGGTCTCCTCGGCCTCCCGGCCGGCCACGAAAAAGGGGACCCGGTCCAGCCGCCCGCGCACCGTGTTCCGGACGGTGTAGGACACGACGACCGGCGCGTCGGAGGCGACATCGATGCGGTACGCCCCGTCGACCGGGGTCAGCGCGGCATCGGCGACGGGCAGCGGCGCGCCGCCCCTTTCCATCTCCGCCAGCGACAGCGTCTGGTGCTCGATCCGGATGGCGAAGGCCCGAACCGCGCCGTCCTCCGGCTGGAGACTCTGTCGAACGTGGGCCGCGCCATCGGCGTCCAGCCGGACGAACACCGTGTCCGTCGTCTGCGCCTGCACCGGCGCCGCGACGGACAGGCCGGCCAGCGCCGCCAACAGCGCCGGTGCCCCCGGCGCGGACGCACGCCCCGGCTCTCGCCTCGCGCGTCGCACGGCCGTCAGCCCGCCGGTGCCGAAGCCGTCAACTGCGCCAGCACGCGTCGCACCGCCCGGGCCGCCTCGTGGAACCCGTTCGCCACGTGGTTCGCCTCGCGACGCACTTCGTTCACGAGGAAGGGCAGCATGTCGGCGCCGGCTTCCGCGAGGCCCGGCAACTCGGCCACCCGGGCCAGCCGCGGGATCGGTGTCCTGGGCAACGCCGGGTCGTGGTCGAACGGCCCTCCCTCCGCGTAGCCGATCGGCACCAGGATCCGCGACAACTCGAGGAACAACTCGTTCACGGCTCCGACCGCCGCCGCATCCGGCAGACTCCGCCCGAGCACGGCGTACAGGTCGTTCAGCGCGGCTCCCAGCGCTTCGAGTTCGGCACGGAGCGCGCCGAGGTCGAGCAGGCCCCCGGCCGCCTCCACGTAACCGTCGATGAATCCCGCGAGTTCCGAGACGGTCTCGCGGAAGTCGTACGGCAGGATGCGCGAGTTGAGCACCCGCGCGATCGAGGCGACGTAGACGCCCAGGTCGCGCTCGAGGTTCTCCCGTTCGGCGACGGCCATGACGTCGTCCTCGGTGTGCCACGCGATGTTGCCTCCGCAGCCGCCCGTGGCGTAGAAGCCGAGCGCCGCGCGCTCGTCCGCCGGGATGTTCGAGAGCAGCATGTAGAACGAGGTGAGCCCGATCTGGTTGAAGGAATAGTCGCCGGCCCGCAGCGGCCGCAGCCGTTTCGCGGTCTTCCCCGTGACGTCCGCGATCGCACGCGCGCAGAGCGGCCCCGCCTCCGCCATCCACATCACGTCGTCGTACTCCGTCGCATGCCAGCAGCCCGGCGAGTCGATGTTGATCGCGCCCACGCAACGCCGGCGGAGTTCCAGCGCGTGCGTGTCGGCATACCAGGTGGAGCCGCCGTAGCGCCCGGTGGAGTGCGCCGGCCACCAGGCGATCCGTAGCGAGCGCTGCAGCCGCCCCGCCTCTGCATGGAAGATCCGGGCGAGTTCCAGCAGCGTCGCATCGCCGACCGCGTTGTCGCCGATCCCTACATCCCACGAGTCGTAGTGTCCGTGCACGAGCATGAACTTCTCCGACGCGCCGGCGATGTGCGCGACGGGCAGCTTGCACGGGTACCAGCCTTCCTCCAGTCGAACTTCCAGCCGGACGGACTCGCCCACCGCCTCCTTCAGTCGCTCTCCGTCGGGGTTGTTGACCGCGACCACGGGTGTCCGGGGCTTCGTGGCAAGGTTCGCGGTCGTCGGTGTGCCCCAGATCGACGTGCAGATCCCCCAGTGGATGTTCCCTCCCGGGTTGATGAAGACCTGCCCCGCCGCCCCCGCCGCCTCGAAGGCGGAAACCATGCCCGGCATCGCGAATCCCTCGCTGAGCACGATCTTGCCGGCCATGTCCGGCAGGTCGTCGCCGAGCCGCCTCGCGAACAGGTCTCGCTGCCCCGTCGCCGCCGCGGCCGGAACGAAGACGAGTTCTCCTTCGAGCCCGCCCTCCGCCGTCGGCACCGCGAAGGACGGCGGTTTGGCCCGTATCGACCCGCCGTTCCACTCCACCGAGGACTCGCGGGGCAGCGAGAGGTAGAGATCGGGCTCGTGCATCTCGAACGGCACGCCCATCCGGCTCAGTTCGGCGGCGATGTACTCGGCCGCGACGTGTTCGTCGTCGCTCCCGGACTCGCGCACGAGCGTCGAGAAGCGTTCGAGGAGGGACCACCCGGCATCGAAGGAAACGGCGCGCAGGAGGTCGGGTTCAAGGGCGTCGGGGCCCGTGGCGAGCCCCGCCGGAATCATATTGTTCAATGGTCGCTAGCTCCGGGGAAGGACGGTGAGGGTGGCCTCGATGGCGTGAGGCTCCACCGTGGTGAGTGTGGCAATGACGCGGTAGACGCCGGCCGGCAGCCCGGCTTCGATCCTCCCGGTCCAGCGCAGCGAGGCGCCGGGTTCGAGCGTCTCGCGTCCCAGCACCTGGGCGAAGAACCTGCCCTCCGCCCAGTGCCAGACGACGGCCCCATCCTCCGAGATCACCTCGAAGTCGTAGCGCTGGCCGTCGGGGAAATCGAGGATGAGCGTGGCCGGTCCGTCGTTCGTGCCCGTCAGTTCGAGGACGACGGGCGTGGCGGCCTCCGGCGACGCTTCGCCGGTCGACAGCGACAGTCGCAACTCCCGGCCGGACTCCCCTGCCGCGGGTCCCTCCGCCGATCCGGAAGCGCACGCGAAGGCCGCCAGCGCGAGCGGCAATACCGCTGGAGCCACCGCGCGCACCGACGCGTTCACGCGGGGGCTCACACGAGCAACTCGTAGTGGTCGGTACCGTCGAGCGCCCAGCCCAGCTCTTCGTACAGTCTCTTGGCGGGCGCGTTGTGGGTCTCGGTCTCCAGGATGAGGCCCTTGGCGCCGGTCTCGATCGCGAGTGCCCGCGCGCGGTCCATGAGGGCGCGCGCGACCCCGGACCGACGGGCGTCCGGCGCGACGAAGAGGTCGTTGAGGATCCAGAGCCGTCTCAGCGATACGGAGGAGAAGGACGGGAAGAGTTGCACGAACCCCAGGGGCCATCCGTCCTCGGTCTCCGCCACGAAGACGCGCGATTCGCCGGCTCCGAGACGTGCGGCCAGGAACCGGCGGGCCCCCTCCGGATCCGCCGACTGGCGGTAGAACTGCCGGTACCCGTCGAACAGGGGCGCGAGGCGGTCGACATCTTCGAGACCCGCTTCCCTGACGACCACGGTCACTTCGGACACGGCGGACGCGAAGTCCGGGTCGGGCGCGCCGTCAGTCGGCGACGCTCACCCCCTCGTACGTGTGGATCCCGTCCGCGTTCGCCACCGTCATGCGCGGCGGGGTATCGCGGAAGGGCATCCAGGCGCAGCCATGGTCCCCGTCCTTGTTGATCGCGACGAACTTCTCAGACGGGATGAACTCCGGATTCACGTTCCGGTACTTGTGGCGGATCATCGCCACGGCGTCCTCGCAGGCCTCCTGCGGCGTGCGCCCCGCGCCCATCCGCGAGACGATGAAATACCCCGCGCACGACTTGATCACGTCCTCGCCCCGTCCGGTCACCGCGGCGGCGCCGATGTCGTTGTCCACGTACAGGCCCGCGCCGATGATCGGCGAGTCGCCCACGCGGCCGGGAACCTTCCAGGCGAGTCCGCTCGTCGTCGTGATGCCCGAGACGTTCCCCTGCGCGTCGACCGCGAGCACGTTCGTCGTTCCGTAGCGGTGGATGAGGGCCTCGGCCAGCACGTAGTCGCGGTCGGGGCCGTCCCGGCCGGGCAGGTCGAGCAGTTCGGCCCACTCCTCGGCCTCGCGCCTCACGGCGTCCTCGCCGGATCCGGCGCGGGAGAGTCCGCCGCCGTCGGAGCCGCCGTCGGAGCCGCCGCGCGGGCGCCGCAGGTGGTCCGGGGGACCCCAATCGTCCGTGTCGGACAGACCCTCGCGCCAGCGGAGCCAGATCTCCCGCGACTTCGGCGTCATCAGATCCTGAACCTCGAAGCCGAAGCCGATCGCAAATTCCTGCGCGTACTTGCCGACGAGCATCACGTGATCCGTGCGCTCCATCACGAGCCTGGCCACCGAGGCGGGAGTGCGGATGCCCTCGATCCCGGCGACCGAGCCAGCGTTGTAGGTGGCTCCGTCCATCACGGACGCGTCGAGCTGCACGACGCCGTCGGCGTTGGGCAGGCCGCCCCAGCCGACGCTCGTCCCGTCCGGGTCGAGTTCGATGATGTTCGCGCCGCGCTCGACGGCGTCCATCGCCGCGCCGCCGCCCGACAGGATCTGCCACGCCGCGGTGGCGGCCCGGCGTCCCGTGTCGTTCGTATGGCTCGTGATCATCATCGGCGTCATCGCTCGCCCGCTCGACGCCAGCGCCGGCCGTCCCTCGCGGACCGAAGCGCGCGCGGGCACGGCACCTGCAACCGCCGCCGCGGCACCCAGGCTCAATCCCCGACCGATGAAACCACGACGATTCATCTCCGACATCTCGACCCCCGTAGGCTGGTGTGAGTCTTCCTGGCACTCAAACTGTCGCGACAGCGGTGCCTCCCGCCAGCGTTCGAGCGGGTGCCCGGCACACGTCCGCGCCGAGGGAGCGGAGGCTCTCGTCTACGGGTCGTCGCCGACACGGGAGAGCGGCTCCCCGTCGAGTCCCGCGCCGGGGCCGGCCGGGACGCCCAGGTGGTCGTGTCCGGGGATGGCGAGCACGCCCCTCCGCCCCAGCGCGATCGAGCAGACCAGCGGCAGCAGCAGGGCGGCCGGGACCTCGCGTGACCGCGCCCGCATTCGAGTCGTCATGAGGTCGGCCATGGGAACGAAGGGTCAATAACTGGCGGCAGACCCGCAAGCGTCGAAGATTGGATGCCATGAACAGAATCGCACCGGTCGTCCTCACCGTACTGCTCGCCGGGTGCTCCACGGCCCCCGTCTCCTTCCAGGGCGTCGCGCCGTCCGAGCTGGAAACGGCCTACCAATGCGCGGTCGCGCAGCTGAACCTGATGGATTATACGATCGAGGACGGCAACCTCGAGGCCGGGTTCGTGCGCGGTCGCCGGCAGACTTCCGGCGTCGTACAGGAACTCATCACCGGGGCCGCCCATCACGACGTGCTCACGGCGAGCGTGTTCGACAATCCCGCGACGGGCAACACGCACATCAGGGTCGTCGCCTCGAGGGTCGCGGACCACGACATCGGCCTGATCGCCGGGCTCGACGACGACGAGGAGCAGGGCCAGAACCAGCTCGGCCCCTCCGACTCCGGCAAGGCGGACGCGCAGCGTCTGCTCACCAACTGCGGCGTGGTCGCGTCGACCGGAGGATCGGCGCCTCGGTGATCCGCTTCGCCGTACGCACAACCCTCTTCGTCTGCCTCTCCCTACCGGCCACGCCGCCGGCCCGCGCCCAGTCCGAGTTAACCCTTCGGCTGGCGCCCGAGGCGAGCTGGCTCTCGGCGGAACACTCCAAGCGTGTGACGGCGGGCGGCGGGTCGAGCGAGAGCGCCACGACGGCCTCGGGTCCGACGTTCGCGGTCAACCCTTCTCTAGGGCTCCGCACACACGTCCTCGGCGGCGTGCTCGCGGGGGTGGAGTTCGAGGGGGTTCTCGCCAATCGGGGGATGATCGAGGGCACGATCGAGCCCACGCCGAACGGCGAACCACACGACGTGTGGCCCGGCGAGTGGGACCTCCGCGACCGGTTCGGAGTCGGCGTCAACCTGCTCCTCGGCCTCGGTTCCGCAGACCGATCGACACAGGGCTATGTGTTCGGCGGGATCCGTCGGATGTGGAGCGAATTCGCGACGAGCGGCGTCAACCCGGCAGACGGCGAACGCGGAGAGCGGCGAGAGCAACGCAGCCGACGCCCGGCGACGGTCGGCGTCGGGTTGCTGCTCGACCGCGGCTGGAGCGTAGATGTGCGCATCGGCTACTCGCGTTCCCTCACGGAGTGGACGGTAGAGATACCCGGCGTCCTCCTCGACTACGGGTACTCCGCCAGCGCCGTCACGCTCTCCGTCGGGGTGGCCCCGCCCCACTGACCCGGCCCGCGTCCCGCCTCACCGAACTTCGACATCCCGATCAGTCTTTCAGGAGGTCCAGCGCGACTTCTCTCGCCTGATCCATGGTCTCGACGACATGCTCCGCGGGCAGCCTGGCGAGGATGTCGAGCGTGAGCAGCGTCTTCTCGACGGAGCCGGACACCGCCATCACGATGACGTGCGTGCGGCTCTTTGCGGCGACATCCAGGAGTTGCCGAATGAGCATGGCGGCGCTGTCGTCCAGGTACGTGGCGTCGGAGAAGTCGAAGATGACGATTTCGTGGTCCTTGATATCCTTCCCGATCACGTTCACCAGCTTGTGGGACGACGCGACGGTGAACGCCCCGCGGAGCGCGACGAGGCCTACGCGCGCCGAATAGTCGTCCATCGTGGCCGTATCCTCGACACCCTCGAAGAACACCCGGTCCAGCAGCGGCACCGAGAGCACGTTGTCGAGTTCGAGGCTCTCGATCTGCCGCGCGTGCGCCATGCCCGCGACGATGAGCCCGATGGCCACGGCCGTCACGAGGTCGACGAACACCGTGAGGGCGAGCGTCAGCACCAGCACGAAGAGGTGGTCGCGCCGAATGCGGTGAAGGTGGGCCAGGAGGGGCCAGTCGATGATGTCCCACCCGACCTTGATCAGGATGCCGGCGAGCACGGCATGGGGGATCGGTTCCAGGAACCGGCCCAGGCCCAGCAGGACGCCCAGCAGCAGGATCGCACGGAGGGCGCCGGACATCCGCGTGAGACCGCCGGCGCGGATGTTGACGACCGTCCCCATCGTGGCCCCCGCCCCGGGCAATCCCCCGAACAGGCCCGCAATCGTGTTGCCGAGGCCCTGGCCGACGAGTTCGCGGTTCGAGTCGTGCTGCGTACCGGTCAGCGAATCCGCCACGAGCGACGTGAGCAGGCTGTCGACGGAGCCGAGGAGGGCGAGAACGAGCGCCGGATGGAAGGCGCGGGCGAGGAAGCTGGCGGAGGGCAGACTCAGCTGCAGTTCCGGCAGACCGGCGGGGATCGCGCCGATGATCGGCGCGTCGGTCAGCCAGAACACGCCCAGCGCGGTTCCCGCGATCAGGGCGACGAGAGGACCGGGGAGCAGCCGGGAAAGCCGCTGCGGCCAGAAGATGCTCACCGCGAGTGTCGCCGCGCCGATGGCGAACGCACTGCCGTTCAGGTTCGCCAGCGCTTCCGGGACCGCCCGCACCGCGGCCATGGGGCCGCCCTCCGCCGCGGGCGCGCCGAGGAAGGGCAGGATCTGGATCAGCATGACGATGACGCCGATCCCCGACATGAACCCGGAGATCACGGCGTAAGGCGTGTACACGACGAACCGGCCCGTCCTCAACAGGCCCAGCGCGATCTGCAGAAGCCCGGCCAGCACGACCACCGTGAAAGCTTCGCCCAGCGTCGAAGCGTGCGTCGTGACGATGACCGACATGGCGACGGTCATGGCCGGCGTGGGACCCGATATCTGGAACCGGTTGCCGCCGAATACGGAGGCGAAGAAGCCGACCGCGATCGCGCCGTACAGGCCAGCCTCGGCTCCGAGGCCCGAGGCCACGCCGAAGGCCAGCGAGACCGGGAGCGCGATGACGGCCGACGTGACGCCGCCGAAAACGTCGCCGCGGAAGGTCTTCAGATCGTAGTTCACTGACTGAGCCGTTCCGGCATCCTCACCTCCCTCCTCGGTGCCCTACTCTGGACGGCGCTGCGTCCCCCGGCAACTCTTGGAGGATGAGCACGCCGCGCGAACGCTGGGGGAGCCCGCTGGGCTTCATCCTCGCCACCACCGGGTTTTCGGTGGGGCTCGGCAACATCTGGAGGTTCCCCTACCTAGCGGGCGAGAACGGGGGAGGCGCGTTCCTCCTCATCTACATCCTGCTTGCGGTCCTGATCGGAATCCCGCTCTTCACCGCCGAGATCAGCCTCGGGCGGAGGGCGCAGGCGACGCCGCTGGCCGGGATGCGAAAGCTCGCGGGACCAAGCCCCTTCCGCGCGATCGGCTGGCTCGGCGCGGGCGCCGCATTCCTCATCATGTCCTACTACCAACTCATCATGGGCTGGATCGCCGCCTATTTCGTCCGCGCGTTCCGTGGAGGCTACGATGCCGGAAGCGTGCAGGCCGCGGCGGAGTCGTTCGCGGCCTTCACCGCGCGCCCCGGGGAGGTTCTCGCATACACGATTCCCGTAATGCTGTTGGCGGGACTCATCATCACCCGCGGGTTGCGGCGGGGGATCGAGCGCGCGGCACGACTCCTGATTCCCATCCTCTTCTTCTTCCTCATCGGACTCGGAATAGTCTCGCTCCAGTTGGACGGGGCGTGGGAGGGCGTTCGCTGGTATCTGGCGCCCGACTTCTCGGCCATCGGTCCCGAGACGTGGCTCGCGGCGCTCGGGCAGGCCTTCTATTCCATCGGGGTCGGGATGATGGGGGCCTTCGTGTTCGGGAGCTTTCTGCATCCGCGCCGGAGCGACGTCCCCGGGAGCGCCGCCTCCATCGTGGCCTGCGACACGCTCGCCGCCGTCCTTGCCGGGTTCGTCATGTTCCCCGCCCTCTTCGCCTTCGGCATGGAGCCCGACCAGGGCGCGGGCCTCCTCTTCATCACGATGGCGGGGCTCTTCGGCCGTTTGCCGGCGGGCGAGGTGGCCGCCGCGTTCTTCTTCTTCTTCGTGTTCATTGCGGGACTCACGTCGTGCCTCGCGCTGCTCGAAGCTCTCACGGCGAGCGCCATGGACTCGCTGGGCTGGAGCCGCCGGCGATCGCTCTGGGTCGTGCTCGGCGTCACCATCCTCGCGGGGGTCCCGCTCGCGCTCGGCGGCGGGCCATGGGCCGCGGTACAGGTTGGAGGCCGCGGGCTGTTCGAACTCGCCGACTACGTATCGGGGAACATCTTCCTCACGGTGAGCGGGCTCACGATCTCCCTCTACGTCGCGACCGTCTGGGGGTTCGAACGCTTCCGCACGGAAACGAACGCCGGCGCGGGCCGCTTCCGCGTGACGGCGGCCTGGGGCCCGGTCATGCGCTTCCTCGTCCCGGTCGCCGTGGGTCTCGTCGTCCTCGCGGGACTCGGCCTTCTGAGCTAGCGGCAAACCTCCAGCTGCGTGCGGGCGGCGATCGCGAGACCGCTCGATCAGGGCTGGAGGCGGGTGACCTCCCAATGGTCGTCGGCTTCGCGGCCCCCGTCGAGGCTCCGGGCGCGCGGCGTGTATTCGAGGCGGTCGTGCAGCCGGTTGGCGCGGCCCTGCCAGAACTCGAAGCGATCCGGAACCAGGCGATAACCGCCCCAGAAGTCGGGGAGCGGGACATCCCTCCCCCTGAAACGGGACTCCGCCTCCACCACCTGGGCTTCGAGCGCCGCGCGATCGGCGATCGGCCGGCTCTGCGCCGACGCCCACGCGCCGATCCGGCTCCCGCGGTCGCGCGTCGCGAAGTACGCCGTCGAGTCTTCCGCGGAGAGACGCTCGACACGTCCTTCAACGCGTACCTGCCGCTCGAGCACCGACCAGTGGAAGCAGAGCGACGCCCGCGGATTGTCGTCCAGTTCCGCGGCTTTGCGGCTGCCGAAGTTGGTGAAGAAACGGAAGCCGGCGGGGCCGACTCCCTTCAGGAGGACCATCCGCACCGAAGGCCGGCCGTCAGCGGTCGCCGTGGCGAGCGCCATCGATTCAGGCAGGAGCAATCCCGAGGCCTCGGCATCCCGGAACCAGTCGCTGAACAAATCATAGGGGTCCTCCGCCGCCTCGAGTACCGGTAGGCCGTGCGTCACGCCCTTGGTGAGCGTGCGGATCGCCCGCAGGTGGGCGCGAAGATCGTCGAGTTTGCTCATTCCGAACACACGCCTCCGCCGTCGTAGCGCGGAATGCTCCGGAGCCAATTCTGAAATCCGGCGTTGGGCGGAGAACACAGGCCGGTGAGGATCCAGTTGAACGTGGTGAGTCGCAAATTCACGAGTTCCTGCGGAAGCGGCCCGCGCAGATCCGCATTGGTAAAAAGGTACAGGTGCCGGAGCGCGGAAAGCCTTCCAAGCTCGGAAGGCACGGACCCGGAGAGTTCGTTTACCTGAAGTCCGAGAAACTCAACGGACGAAAGGTTGCCCAACTCGGGCGGAATCGGACCCGTAAATGCATTACAGCACAGGGACAACCGGGCCAGCCTGCCCAGTCTCCCCAGACTGGGCGGGATCGGCCCGGACAGCTGATTCATGTGGAGCTTCAGGTCGCGGAGATTGGAAAGGTCTCCGACTCCCGAAGGAATGGCGCCGGTGATTCGATTACCGGCGAGCGAGAGAACTTCAAGACCCGAGAGGTTGACCAGACCCGGTGGAATAGTGCCGCTCAGGTCATTCTGCTCAATGTCGAGAACGGTGAGGCTGCGCAGGCTTGCGAGCTCAGCCGGAATCGGTCCCGTCAAGCTGTTGAAGGCGAGGTTCAGCACCTCGAGATGGCCCAGTTGGACGAGTTCGGGCGGAATCTGCCCGGTGAGCCGGTTCCGACCCGCGAACAGATCGTTGGAGAGGTCCAGTACTTTCAGCTGGGTGAGACCGGACAGCTCGACCGGGATCGGGCCCGCGAGCGCATTCACGGCGAGGCTGAGTTCTTCAAGCTCCGTGAACTCCGCCAGATATGCCGGAATGTCACCGGTCAACTGGTTGTATGACAGGTTGAGACGCCGAAGATTCGTGAGGTGCGCAAACTCCTGCGGCAAGCGGCCCTCAAGCCCGACGCCTGGGAGCTCCAGTCCGGTTACCCGGCCCTCCGCGTCGGTCGTCACTCCGTGCCATTGGCCGGTCGGCGCGTCCGTCAGCCAGTTGTCGCTCATCGTCCAGCGCGGGCCGCCGGTCGCGTTGTAGAGCGTCACCAAGGCAAACCTTTCGGACACGTTCACTACGATCCGCGCGGTCGCGTTGAGGCCGGTTCCGGACGCCTGCACGGATATCACTACCGATCCCGGTGCCACCGCGGTCACCAGGCCAGCGGTGCTTACCGTAGCCACCGACTCGTTATGCGAGAGCCACGAGAAGTCCACGCCGGCGACCGGGTTTTCGTTCGCGTCCAGAGCCTGTGCGGTCAGTTGAAGCGTTTCCAGCGCGTCAATCGCGGCCTGATCGGGCGACACCGTCAGCGCGGTGACCGTCTGGGAAACAGTGATGGCCGCGCCTCCAGAGGCGCCGCCGCCCTGGACGGTGGCCGTGACGTTCGTGGCTCCGTTGCCTACCGCCGTAACCAGCCCGGCGGGATCGACCGTCACGATTCCGCCGTCGCTGCTCGCCCAGTTCACACCGACGCCGGACATGACCGTGCCGGTCTGATCGCGAACGGTCGCCGTCAGTTGTACGGTCTGTCCCAATGCGGCCAAGACCGCGGACGAGGGGGTGATGGCGAGTGTGGTGGGTACGGGCGCGCCCGGCGGTGCGGTTCCGGGGTCGCCATCTCCGCACCCCAGAACCAGCAGCGGAGCGACGAGCAGGACCCGACAACGGCGAGGATGCGGCGCTCGCGGCCCGGGTTGTGTGCGGAGTCGAAAAGGTGCCATCGCTCATCCAGCCCCGTATCGTCGACCACCATGGGCGACGCGCCCCAGGATGCGCCCGCCGGTTCCCGGCCGCAACGAATCCGGACACCCCGGAGGCCCGAGGCGTCAGGTGAAGCGCGCGGGATCGAAGGGCGCGAGATCGATGTCCGAGCGACCGTCGAGCACGAGTTGCGCGAGCGCGTGGCCGGTCGAGGGGGCCAGCGTGACGCCGAGCATCTGGTGTCCCGTGGCGACGCACACGTTGGGGAGACCGGGCAGCCAGCCAACGGCGGGGAGGCCGTCCGGCGTCACGGGCCGCATGCCCACCCAGTCGACGCGCTCCGCTCCCTCCAGCGCCCCGGGCAGGTAACGCCGCGCGGCCCGCTCAAGGATCGCTATGCGGCGGCGGTCAAGGCGCAGGTTGACGCCGGAGAACTCCATCGTGCCGATCGTGCGCACCGCCCCGCGAAACGGGGTGAAGCCGATTCTCGCGGGAGTCACGTGCAGGGGCTGCGAGAGCCGGACCCGCGCGTTCCTGACGGTGATGCTGTAGCCCTTCCCCGCCTCCACGGGAAGCTTCCGCCCGAGCGTCGCCGCAAGGGCAGCGGTCTCGGCCCCGGCGGCAAGCACGAAAGCATCCGCGCCCACCCTCGCCGGTTCCCCGTTCGCTGCGGCGTCGTTCCCCGCCGTCGACGTGAGCGCCATCTGGACGCGGCCGTGCGCGGGCGTGAAGCCGACGACACGCTCTCCGGTCCTGATTTCGACGCCGCGTGCCTCCAGGCTCGCCGCAATCTCGGCGCACAGGGACTCGGGGCGCACATGCGTGTCCCCGCGCACCCGCAGGCCGATCAGGCTGCCACCGAGATCCGGCTCCGCCTCCGCGAGGGCCTCGCGGTCGAGAACGTCCACCGGCCCCACCCGGTCCTCTCCCAGCCGTGCCAGCAACTCCTCGGTCTGTCGGAGTTCGCTCTCATCGTCGTAGGCAAGGATGGTCCCGCTCGCCGCGCGCTCGAATGCCATGCCCTCGTTCGCGAGACCGCGGTAGAGCCGGTTCGTCGCCGCGTTGAGCGCCGCCAGCGCGGCGACCCCCGCCCGGTAGTTCTCGGCGTTGCAGTGACGGCGGAAGGCCCACAGCCAGCCCATGAGCCTGGGCATGGCCGACGGCTTGATGTAGAGGGGGCTGTCGGAGCGGAGCATCCAGCAGAGCGAGGTCAGCGTCAGCCCGGGGGCCGGGAGGGGGCGGGAGATCGAGGGACATACCCAACCGCCGTTTCCTCTTGAACACCCGCCGCCGATCTCGTCTCGTTCCACGAGCACGACCTCGGCTCCACGACGCTCGAGATAGTGCGCGACGCACAACCCGATGACGCCACCGCCGATGACCGCGACTCTCACCCGGCGGCTCTCCCGCGGGCAGCGTTTCCGTCGCGGCCCGCTTCGCGGGGCCGCATGTCGATCACCCCGCCCCGCCGGTCCATCTCGAAGTCGCAGCAGTCCATGAGCTGTCGCCTAAGCATCGCTCGCGCCCGCTGCACCCGCGATTTCATGCCGGAGACGCTCAGTCCCAGCCGCTGCGCCGCCTCGACCTGGCTCAATCCCCGGAAGTACGTCAGCAGCAGCGCCTCGGCGTACTTCGGCGGCAGGTCGAGCGCGAACGGCAGCAGACAGGCCTCCAGATCCCGGCGCAGCGCTTCATGGTCGCTGCCGTTCAGGCCCGGATCCGGCGCCTGGGCTTCGGCACCCAGCTGCTCCAGGGTCCGCCGTTCGACAGACCGGCGCCGGTGATGGTCGGCGATCACGTTGGCCGCGACCCGGTAGGTCCACGCGAGCGGATCCCGCGCCTCGGCGAGACTGTCCTGACGTTGCAGCAGCCGCAGGAAGATGTCGCCGGTCACGTCATCGGCCCACGCCGATTCGACGCGCCCGCTCACGTAGCGCCGCATGCGTCGTTGAAACTCGGACCATGCCGGCATGGCCCGCGCCGAGCGATCAGGCACAGCAGGTCTCGGACTCGTCGAGACACGCGGCCGCCGACGGCGCGGTCGCGGACGGTGCGATCAGCTTCTCGCCGTCCGGCGTATCGTCGGTGACGCGGTACCACTCCCAACGCAGACCCTGCGGCTCGTCGGACCAGACCTTCGTCTGGGTCGCGTGACAGCACACCGTCTCTTCTTCCACCTCGCTGAGGATTCCGGCGGCCTCCAGCCGGTGGCCGGCCTCGCGGACCCGCGCGTCGTCGAACACTTCCACGCCCAGGTGGTTCACGCGTTCCGCCGCGTCCGGGTTCTCGAACAGCACGAGTTTCAGAGGCGGCTCGTCGATGGCGAAGTTGGCGTAGCCCGCGCGGCGCTTGTGGGGCGCCGCGTTGAAGAGCTTGCGGTAGTAGTCCACCGCTTCGTCGATGTCCCTCACGTTCAGGGCAAGTTGTAGTCGCATGGATCCTTCTCTCCGGTTTCGTGGCTCGTCGTTCCTCCACTTCTTCTTCTCATCCTGTTAGACGAACGAGACGGCGAAAGGACGCAACGAGTCGAAGTCTCGCCTCAACCGGCCGCCGCCGCCAGCCGCTATCGCCGGCCCCAGCACCGTTGCCTGCACGGACCCCGGCGGCCCACGTTTCGTGCCCAGTCGAGACCGTTCGCCGCAACGGTCCCTCGTGTGAATCCGCGACCAGGAAGAAGCATGCGTACTCGACGAACTCCGTTTGCCCTCGCATGGCTCGCCGGAACGCTCGTCACGCCGCTGGCGGGGCAGGATCCCGCCGTGGATGCCGCGGTAGACCGCGTGATCGACCGGATCGTCGACATGCGCCATCGGATCCACCAGTTCCCCGAACTCGGCAACCGCGAGTTCGAGACCGCCGCGATGGTGGCGGCGCACCTTCGGGAACTGGGGTTCGACGAAGTCACCGAGGGCGTCGCGCACACCGGCGTGATCGGGATCCTCAAGGGCGGATTGCCCGGCGATGTCGTCGCCGTGCGGGCGGACATGGACGCGCTCCCCGTCACCGAGAACACGGGGTATTCCTTCGCCTCCACGGTCCGCACCGAGTACGGCGGACAGGAAGTCGGCGTGTCGCACGCGTGCGGCCACGACGTGCACACCGCCGTGCAACTCGGCGTGGCCTCGGTCCTCGCCGCGATGCGCGACCAGATCCCGGGCACGATCAAGTTCATCTTCCAGCCGGCGGAGGAAGGACCGCCTCCGGGCGAGGAGGGCGGCGCGGATCTCATGGTTCGCGAAGGCGCGCTGGAAGGCGTCGTGCCCTCCGCCATCTTCGGACTCCACACCTTCTCCTCGATGGACGTCGGGACGCTCGGCTACACGCCCGGCCCCGCCTTCGCGGCGGTCGACCACTTCAAGATCCGGATCATCGGGCAACAGGCGCACGGCGCGCAGCCGCACAGCGGCATCGACCCGGTCGTGATGGCGTCGCAGGCGGTGACGGCCTTCCAGACCATCCGCTCGCGGAACCTGTCGCCCCTCGAACCCAGCGTGATCACGGTCGGCGTGATGAGGGGCGGCGAGCGCTTCAACATCATCCCGCAGGAGATGTGGCTCGAAGGCACGGTCCGCACGTACAACCCCGATGTCCGGGACGCGGTCGAACGGCGGATGGATGAGATCCTCGAGGGCATCACCCGCGCGGGCGGCGGGAGCTACGTGCTCGACTACGACCGCGGCACGCCGGCCACGATCAACGACCGCGGTCTCACCGCCGAGATGGCGCCGACGCTGGCGAAGATCGTGGGCGAGGCGAACGTGCACGTCATCGATCCCACGATGGGCGGCGAGGACTTCGCCTACTTCGCGAACGAGGTGCCGGGCTTCTACTACCGGCTCGGCTCGGTGAACCCCGAACTCGGCTCGGGCGGCCACCACACGCCGGACTTCCGCGCCGACGACGCCTCGATTTCAATCGGGATGCGCGCGATGTCGAACCTGCTCCTCGACTACCTGAAGTCGCGACGCCCGTCCACCGACTGACCGTCGGAGCCGCGGGAGCCGCGGCCAGGGGCTACGGCTCTACGAACACGTCGCGCCACGCGAGGCGCGTCGCAAGTTCGAGTTCCACGCCCTCGTCCACGCCCCGCGGCCGCAGGAGGACCGGTTCGCCGAGAGGGACGCCGCAGATCGCGAATCGGCCTCGCTCGTCGGACGCCCCGCCGGCGTATTCCGACTGCTCGGACACCGAGGCGGTCCGCGCCGCGCCCTGAAGCCGGCGCACCCGCCACACGACCTCGATCTCGATATCCGGCACCGGGAGCCCGGTGTCCGCATCGCGTGCGATCCCGACCACGGCACCCGTACTCCCCCGGGGCGACGAACGGGGACAGATGCGCGCGAAGAGGGCGTCGGCGGACGGCGTCCACAGCTCGAGGGGCTCGCTGACCCGGTCGTCGACCACGACGCGGATCTCGTTCATCCGCACGCCGGCGGCACGCAGTCTCGGATGGTCCACGCCCAGCGCGTATGCGCCGTCCGGGAGCCCGCCCACCTGGAACCGGCCGGCGTGATCGGTGACGGCGCTGAACGGGGCGTCGGCCGCATTGGGCCGGGGCACGAACGCTGCCGCGTCATCCCAGTCCCGAAGCACGACGTCCGCGCCGCCGAGCGGCTCGCCGCTCGCGCTGTCTCCGAGGACGCCCGCCACGACGCCTTCTCCCACCTCGAACGAGACGCCTCCGACGAACGCGTCGGACACCGTTCCGCCGGTCTGCCGGTACGCCACGAGCACGGCCCGCCGACGAGTCGAGAGGCCCGCGGTCCCGATGCGCCGGGAGTAGCCCCCGACCGGGAAGCGCAGCCACCAGTCGCGGACGTAGAAGGGGCCTTCCGGCAGACGGTCGAAAGTGAGGTCCGCGCCGACGAGTTGACGCCGCGCACCCTGCGGCAGGGGGACGTTGCGGTACCGGATCTGCACGCGACGGAGTTCCGCGCTCTCCTCGTCGAGCCAGAGCGTACCCTCGATATCGATGACGTCCCGATCATCCCTCGGGCGAAACGTGACGCCGAGCATCGGTTCGTCATCCACCTCATCGCGGCGGAGCCCGAAGCAGTGCGTGTTCCTGAACTCCCGGGACAGCAGCACGTTCGCGTCCGGCGCGTAGAAGACCGAGGAATCCGGGTCCACGAGCGCGTAGCCCGACGTCGTCAGCCGGCGCGCCGGCAGGCTCCGAAACGGCGGCAGACGCACATGTCGGCGGACGCGGCTCTCGGACTCCAGCGTCGAGAGATATTCGGGATCCAGCGTGCGCTCGTATTCCGTGACCGTGAACGTCACCTCGCCCCGGTCTTCGGCCCACACCGCAGTCTCGAGCGCCTTGCGAGCCTCTTCCCAGACGGTGGCGAGCGCCGCTCCCTCGCTCGGATCGTCGAGGCAGGCCGCGGTGACTTCGACGCGGAGGTCCACGAGCCGCACCGGTCGCGGCGGGACTTCGACAGTGACCGTCAGCGTCTGCCCCGCCGTCACTTCGTAGGCCTCGGTGACCCAGTTCGCGTATCCGATGCGCTGCACGCGGATGCGGTACTGCCCAGGGCCGGGCGCCGTCAGCGAAAAGAGGCCGTCCGCAGCCGTGAAATCGGCCTGCCCGGCCTCGCCGGCCGCGTCCAGAAGGCTGACGAAACCGCCCGAAATGAGCGGTCCGCCCTCGGCTTCGCGTACCGTGCCGTTGATCCGCTGGGCGGCAGCGGGCGAAGCGACCGCCGGGGCGATGATGGCCATCGCGAGCAGTAGCAGCCTCATGCCAAAATGTCGCGAGGCGCCGCCATCGGCGCCAATCCGGACCGCCGGAGGCCGGCGGTCAATCGGCGAGGCGCAGCGCGATCAGCGTGTTCGGCGCCTGGATGACGACGTGCTGACGTCCCTCGTGCATGTACGTCATCATCCCGTACCGCGGCAGCGCCGGCAGCTCCACCTGTCCGAGCCGCTCGCCCGTCGCCTTGTCCACGGCGAAGAGGTAGGAGGTCCCGTCACTTCCCTCCCCCGTGTACATGAGCAGGGTGCTCGTGACGATCTGCGCGGCTTGCCGTCCCGTGCCCGTGTTCGGGATGTCCATGCCCTGGAGCGCGTCATGCTCGAGCACGCTGTTCGGCGTGTCTCCCACCGGAATCCACCACAGGTGCTCGCCCGTGTTCATGTCGATCGCCGTGATCCGGCTGTACGGGGGCTTGAAGAGCGGCAGCCCCTGCACCCGCCGAACCCCCGCGAACCCGCCGACCGCGAACTTCGTGATCGTCGTCCCCGTCTGCGCGGGCTCCCGGGCGTCACGCTCCTCGCCCGGCACCATGATCCGCGACCCGCACCCCTTCTGCGACGTCACGTAGAGGATGCCCGTCTCCGGATCCGCCGCCGGCGTCCCGTCGATGTTCGTGCCGCCCACGTCTCCCGGACACCACATCGACGCCATCTTGCCGAGATCGTTGTCCCGGTGCAGCGGCGGCGTGAACAGCGGCCCGATCACATAGTCGTCGAGCGCCTCGATCGCGGCTTCCCGCAGTTCCGGCGTGAAGTCGATCAGGTCGTCGTGCGTCAGCCCCTGCATGTCGTACGGCGCCGGCCAGGTCGGGAACGGCTGCGTCGGCGAGAGCGCCTCGCCCGGCATGAGACCCTCCGGCACCGGCCGCTCCTCGATGGGCCAGATCGGCTCGCCCGTCTCCCGGTTGAACGTGTACGCGAAGGCCTGCTTCGTGACCTGCACGACCGCTGGGATGTCCTTGCCATCGACGGTCACGTCCATCAGCACGGGGATCTGCGGCGTGTCGTAATTCCATATGTCGTGGTGCACGAGCTGATAGTGCCAAACCCGTTCTCCCGTCTGCACATCGAGCGCGATCAAGCTTGTGGAGAACAGGTTGTCTCCCGGCCGGAAGCCCCCCCAGAAGTCCATCGTGGCCCCGTTGGTAGGGATGTAGACGATGCCCCGCTCCTCGTCCGCCGAGAGCGGCGCCCACGACGAGATGTCGCCCGTCCATTCCCAGGCGTCGTTTTCCCAGGTCTCGTGTCCGAACTCGCCCGGGCCGGGGAGGACGTTGAACTTCCACATGAAGTCGCCCGTGCGGGCGTCGTAGCCGAGGATGTCGCCCGGCACGTTCTCGCGCCGTGACTGGTTGTAGCCCTGCTCGGCGGAGTTCCCGACCACGATCACGCCGTTGACGACGATCGGGGGGGACGAACTCGTGATGTAGCCGGTCTCGAGCGGGATGCCGTGGTACGGGTCGAACTCGTGCCCCAGCCCCGCGAGCAGGTCGACGACCCCCGACTCGGGGAAGCCCGGGACGCTGACGGGCCCGCCGAAGCCCTCCACATGCTCGCCCGTGTCGGCCCACAGCGCGTGCAGGAAGAAGGCCGGACTCACCATGTAGACGACCGCGCGACCGTCGATCTCCCCGTACGCGACGCCCTTCCCGTGGTTCTTCCGCATCGAGTATTCCCAGCGGAAGGTTTCGGGCTCGACGTACTCCCAGATCTTCTCCCCGGTGCCCGCGTCGATCGCGTACGTGTGCCGCTTCTCGCCCGCCACGGAGATCAGCATCCCGTCGACGTAGATCGGCGTGGCGCGCGCGTTAACGGCCGGGTAGTCCGACCCGTCCCAGACCCACGCGATCTCGAGATCCCCGAAGTTCTCCGCGTCGATCTGGTCGAGGGACGAGTAGCGCTGGCCCATGTCGTTGCCCGCGATGTTCCTCCACTCGGCGCCGTCGGCCGCGCCCCCGCCACCTTCGGCGCAGCCCGCGGCGGCGACGCCGAACGCGAGCAGGACGGAGATGCGGCGCCACATGGATGGCGGCGCATGGGATGTAGAGCGCACTCTGCTCATCGAGACCTCTTGAACGGGGGAGATGATCGACGCGGCCGCCGACGGGCGGCGGCTGGCGGGCGCTGAACATGAGCCGCCCCCAATTCGGTGGTCAAGCTCCGATCCCCTCCTGCGACGCTGCGGCCGCACGGAGATTCCTGCGTTGGAGCCGCCCGCCTTGCGGGCAAAGGCAAGCCCTCCCCGAGAAATCGATCCGGGGAGGGCTTGCGGGACTGCTGCGAACGACCGAGCCCGGCTAGCCGTCGTTAGTGCTCGTGGACGTGAACGTGGAGCGGCGCGGTCACGAAGTCCGCGTGCCCCGACCCGACCGCACCGTGCATCAGGCTGAAGGTCACGTCCGTATCGCCCTCCGCCACTCCGTGCAGGTGTCCTCCGAACTCGCCGGGGGTGTCCTGCTCGAACTCCGCGACGGATTCGTCCTCGACCTCGACCATCAGGTAGAAGTCGCTGCCGAGCGTGACCGCCTGCGCGTTGTGATCTACGAACATGACCTGGATATGGGCGGTTTCCTCGCCGGGCTCGACCTCGAGTTCTCCCGTCCACTGTCCGGTGTCTCCGTTGTAGGCGGCGATGTTCTGGCCGCTCAGCGACAGGATCACGCCCTCGACTTCTTCGGCATGATCTTCCTCATCGTCATGATCGTGGGGTTCCATGGCGCTGTCGCCGCAGGCGGCAAGGACGAGCAGTCCCGCGGTCAGCAGGGCGAATGGCCGTTTCGGCTGAAAATGTCTCATCTTTCTTCACCTCGTTGTGTTGATGTTCCGGTCGCTCCCGTCACGAAGCATCTCCGCTTGCGGCTTCGTATGGCTCGCTCTAGAAGACGACGCGATAAGCCACGCTAACAGATCTCCCGGCCTCGGGCATGATCTCCTTCACGCGCGACAAGTGGTTTCTGTACACTGCGTTGCCAAGGTTCTCCCCCCGTACGGTGATCACGTTCAGCCGCCCAAGAACCGTGATCCGGATGCCGGCGGAGAGATCGAACACTGTATATCCGTCAGTTGCGCTCTCAAAGGGACCCGTCCGGTCCTGGCCAGCCGCAACCCGCGTTTCCGCTTCGACGAACCAGTTGCGAGGCGCGTAGCCGACGGCGAAGTGCCCCTGCAGCGGCGGGATCAGCGGAAGCGGTTCGTCTGTCTCCACGATCCTGCCCCGGGTGTACGAAGCCACGGCCTCTACGGTCAGGTCCCCGACCAGCGCCCACTCGAGCGCGCTCTCGAATCCCGTGAGCACCGCGTCTTCTCCCTGGAACTGGAAGATCGGCAACCGCACGCGGCTCAACTCTCCCGTCTCGAGCGGGAACACGTAGTCCGCGATGGCGTTATGGAACCACGTCACCTCGGCGTTCAGCCGGTCACCCACAAGACGCATGAACACGTCGATCCCTGTCCCGCGCTCCACCTCGAGCGACGGGTTCCCGACCTCGAAGGCGTAGGCCGCCAGATGGGGACCCTCCGAGAAGAGTTCGTTGACGCTGGGGGTGCGGAACGCCCTGGCGACGGAAGCACCCACCGTGAAGCTCGGCGTGAGCTGCGCCAGGGCCCCAAGGGACCCGGATGCCGCACCGAACGATCTCTCGCGGATGTGGCCGATGTCGGAGGAGGGATCCTCCCGGTCGGGCCGCACGCGCACCCAGTCGTAGCGGAGGCCCGCCTCCACGCGTATCGGATTCAGATCGACCTCCTCCAGCACGAACACGGCAAAGGAGGTCTGCGTCGAGTTCGGCGTGAAGAGGGCGCCTCCGAATCCGAAGTCTTCCCGGGAACCCCGCGTTCCCACCCCTCCCGAGGAGAAGGGGCCCCAGCCGCTGTGGCGGGCGAGGACCTCGCCGCTCACCGTCTGGCGCTCGAAGAGCGTTCCCAGGATGTCCGGGGGTTCGATCTCCCGGTGCTCGTACCACGTGTGTCCCGCGTCGACCTCGATGCTCTCGAAAACCTCGGCGGGCCGGAGTACGCTGCGCAGCCTGGTCGCGGTCCGCTCCATCTCGACGCGCACCCCGGCGTCGTGACCCCCGACGAATCCTCCGGGGATGCCGTAGTCGTTGCCGTAGTAGCGGAAGGTCGCGCCGGCATGTCCCCAGTCGTCCACCCACGAGGTTCCGCCGGAAATCTCCCGGATATCCGTACTCGTATTCTGCAGGGGTCCGACCGGGGTCTCCAGATCGCCGCTGCTGCGACGGGAGAGCTCCAACCGCACCGGGATATGGTCCGTCACGCCATACGTGAGATTCAGGCTTCCGCTCGCCGCGTTGCTGACGCTCTGTCCCTGGAGGGTGAAGGCGCCCGTAAGGTGGTGCGGCACGGATGAGGGCACATCGTCGCGAACCACGTTGATGACGCCCCCCAGCGCGTTGCTTCCGTACAGAATCGCACCCGGTCCGCGGATCACCTCGACGCGGCGCGCCGACGATGGATCGATCGCCGTGGCGTGGTCGGGGCCGCTCGCAAACTCGTCGCCGACCCGTTCCCCATCCTCGAGCATCAGGATGCGGTCACCGCTGAGCCCCCGGATCACCGGGTGCGCAGAGGCCGGCCCCATGGTGCTCACCGCCAGCCCCGGCTCGGAGGACAACGTCTCCGCCAGGGTTCCGGCCAGACGACGCTGCAGATCCTCTCCCGCGAATACGCTGGTCGGGCGCAGCACTTCGTTCGCCGCGCGGGCCACGACCGACCCCGTGACCACGAGGTCCGGCAGCGGGATGGGATTGGCCTCCATCGTCACCAGTACGATCTCTTCCGCCGATGCATCGACTTCCAGCGCGACCGTGCGGTAGCCCAGCCGTTCGACCCGCACCGTGTAGGTTCGCGGGCCCGGCACCGGGAGGTGGAACGTGCCGTCACCGTGCGAGACCGCCCGGCCACCCGAAGCAGCGATGGAGACCATGGCGCCGGCGAGAGGCTCGTTGGAGTCGGCATCGCGCACGATGCCCTCGATCTCACCCGCGTGTTCCACCTGCGCGGACGAGTCGGTGGCTCCAACAGCCATTGCCAATGCGGCCGGGATCAGACCGGCCAGACGCCTTGTCACCATGGACAGCCTTCTTCGAGACGCAACGGCAACCGCTTCTGCTGGAGCGGCGCGGTGCATCTCGCTGAAAACGCTTCTGCGGGTAACGGGTGTTTCGGGAGACTTGCGATCCGCCTCCCACGGGACGATCGGGGGGCTTCCGGGACGACGGCCCGGAAGCGGGTCAGGCTCGAGGAGGGGCTCGGGGACCGCTCCCGCCGGGCGGTGTCGGGCGGCGTTGCCAGACGTTCGCGGTCGGGGTGTCGGGGCTGGTCTCGGATACCGCCGACAGCTCGATCGGTATCAGGGGAGGAAACCCCGGCGACACGGTACGGGCCAACTGGCACAGCAGGTGGTTGTGCCCGGAGTCGCCCTCTTCGTGCTCCCCTTCAACGTGCACGACGGCGCTCGGCGCTTCGGCTTCAAGCACCGCATCCACCGCTGGCAGAATGGCGAACACCAAGGCCTGAAGGAGGACGATGGCGTGAACGCCGAGCCGGCGAAGATCCCGCGGCTGTTGAGGAGGAATCCGCTTCACAGCTATGCCGTCAGAGTATTCCGGGTGCCGCCAAAGGGCACTCCGGATCAAGTGCTGGAAGCTGCGTTCGGTGGCGGAACGAGTCAAGTTGGCGGCCCGTCCGCATCGGGCGGTTGCCGCGGATCGCGGAACGGGTAGCATCCTGAAGGTGTACCCGGGACTTTTGAAGTCTCGGGAGGCTCGGGGGCAAGCGGCGGATGCGCCGTCGTTCGACCCCGGATGACTCAGCGTATCAGGATCGGGACGAGTCGATGTCCAGATGGATTCGAAGAGGGGCAGCCGTCGTGGCGGCCGCCGCGTTCTCGACGGCGGGCGTCTTCGTCGGCGCGCACCTCGCCCTCGAGGCGTCGTCTCCGAAGAAGGACGCGCTGGTGACGACCAGCCCCGAGACGGTCACGCTGTGGTTCACGGAGGCCCCGCAGATGGCCGGGACGTCCGTTCGGCTCCTGCCGAAGGGGGGCGAACCCCTCGACCTCGAGCCGGCGACCGCGGATCGGGACGACCCCAGCGTCGTCGTGCTGGAGGTCAGCGAGACGCTCGCGGACGGCGACTACGAGGTGATGTGGCGCGCCATGTCGCAGGACGGCCACACGATCCGCGGCGACTTCGGCTTCACGGTGCAAACCGCCCGCTGAATCCCGGCCGGATCCCGGCCCCGGCCGGGAGGCGACGCTACAGTTCCGCGAGCGCTTCGGCGTTGAAGCCGACCAGGAGCGTGGTTCCCGCCAGCACGATCGGCGCGCGGTACTTCCCCGTGGGCCCCTTGAGCGCATCGAGTTCGGTCTCGGCCGGGTCCAGGTCGCGCCGGCTCCTTCCCTTCGCAATGACCACGCGCTCGGCGGCCGCCAGCAGCGCCCGCACGTCGTCATCCGTGAGCGGCGACTTCGTGGTGGATCGTTCCTCCGCGATCGTCGCGCCGGTCTCGTCGAACACCGCACGGGTGCGTTTGCAGCTCGTTCAGCCCGGGCGCTGGTAGTAGAGCGTAACCTCGGTCATCTCGGTCTCCTCAGTCTTCGGCGCGGGCGGCCAGGTATCGCTCCCTGAGCGCGTCCCGGTGGTGAAGCTCGTGGCCGGCGATGATATGGATGAGCGCCCGCACCGTGCACTCGGCGCCGCTCGCGACTCCCCGGCGCGAGAGCGCGTCTTCGTCGAGCGAGGCGAAGAAGGCCGCGTTCGCGGTGCGCAGCGCACGGAATTCATGCAGCAGTTCCGGGATGGGACGATCGGCCGCGTTGGAGGCCGCGGCCCATTCAACCTGATCCATCCCCGGCAGCTCCGCCGAATCCGCGCGGGCGATGTGGAGCGCGCGATAGGAGAAGATCCGCTCGGTGTCGATCACATGACCCAGCACTTCGCGGCACGTCCACTTCCCCGGCTCGTACGCGAAGTGCTCGCGTTCGCCGGGGAGGCCGGAGAGAAGCGCGTCGAGTTCGTCGGGCGCCTCGCTGAGGACATCGACCAAGGGCCGGTCGGCCGGTACGCGGTCGATGTAGGTGGAGTAGTACTCGCCGTGTTCGTCGGGTCCAGGTCGGTTCATGGCCGGCAAGCTATCGACCTCGCCGTCCCGGCGACATCTTGTCCCCATGAACCACCGCTCGATTCCCATCGCGACGGTCGTCTGTGCCCTGCTCGGAACGGCTTCGGCCGCCCTCGCGCAGGGGGCTCCGGGGGCGTGCGTCGCCCCGGGATCCTCGCTGCGCCTCGACCACGTGCCCATCGCCGTCGAAGACCTCGAGGCCCTCTCGCAGCGACTCACCGACGAGTTCGGTTTCCGGGTCCGGAGTCCCGAGCGGGACGAGAACGGTCTCGCGACGGCATCGATTCCGTTCGGCGACGGGACCCGGCTCGAACTGAGGACGATGAAACCTGCCCCTGCCCCCGGCCCCGACGCGCCGGGCACCGTGGAAGCGCAGCGTTACGCGGACCTCATCGCCGATGGCGGAGGCGGGGCGTATCTCGCGTTCTCCGGTCCGACGCCGGCGGGCGTCCTGGAGATCGCGGGCGAACTTGAACCCGAGTTGGCCGCGGTTTCGGGCGGAGCGGGCCCCCGGGTCGTCTTCCCCCGAGGCCACCCGCTTCACCCCGTGTTCTTCGTGACCTCCGATCCCGGGAGGGCGACGTCGGCGGACCCGGCGCCGCACCCGAACGGCGCCCGCGGACTCGAGGCGGTGTGGGTGATGGTGGAAGACCCGGAGCGCCTCACGCGGTTCCTGCTCGCCTTCGGGGCCCGCGACTGCGGCCCGTCGCGACACCCCGAGCACCTGCATGGGCGCGCCGTCGGCATCCGCGGCGGCACCGTCTACGTCGTCGACGCGCGCCTCTGGATGGCCGATCCGGAGTCCGCCCCGGTCGTGTCGCTGACCGTGCGCGGCGGACCCGGGTCCGTCTCCGACAACATCGTGCTCGGCAACGCCGGCGGGCTCTGGATCGAACTGCGACCCTCCGACGCCGGCTCCGATCCGACCAATCCGGCCGGCCCGGCCGACCCCGAGGAGGACGGATGACGATCCACACGCTCGACGCGCGGACCTCCATCGTCGATCTGAAGTTCCAGGGCTTCGACCTCGCCATCGGCACCGGAGTCCTGGAAACCGGGGATGGAATCGCGCTCGTCGACCCCGGGCCCACGACCTGCCTCCCCGCGCTGGAGGCCGGGCTCGGGGAGGCCGGATCCGGCCTCCCCGACGTGCGCGCGATCCTGCTCACGCACATCCACCTCGATCACGCCACGGCCGCCGGGACCATCGTGAGCCGGGTGCCCGAGGCGCGGGTCTACGTGCACCCCGTGGGGGCGACCCACATGATCCGGCCGGAGCGTCTCCTCGCCTCGGCCGGCCGCATCTACGGCGACCGGATGGAGACGCTGTGGGGAGAGTTCCTTCCGGTGCCCGCGGAGTCCGTCACTGCGGTGGACGAGGGGGATGCCCTGCAACTTGGCGATCGTGCGCTGCGCGTCGCCTACACGCCCGGCCATGCGAAGCACCATGTCGCCTATTTCGAGGACGACGGAGGGACGGCGTGGGTGGGCGATGTGGGCGGCATCCGCATCCCGCCGGGGGGCGTGATCCCGGTCACTCCCGTACCCGACATCGACGTCGAAGGCTGGAACGCGAGCATGGAGCGGGTCATGGCGTGGGGTCCCGACCGCATCATCCCGACCCACTTCGGGGCGGTCGAGGACCCGGCCGCCCACTTCGCGAAACTCCGCGACGAACTCGCGCGCTGGGCCCGCATCGTGCGCGAGTCGCTGGGCGAAGAGGACGCGGCGGAGCCGGACACGTCCGCCGACCCCGCCCGGGCCCGGGCCTTCGCGGCGTGGGTGGAGCAAGACCTGCGCGGGCGCATGCCGGCGGAGCCCGTGGACACCTACATCAACGCTTTCGGCGCCGGCGACTCGTGGTGGGGCCTCGCCCGCTACTGGCGCAAGCGAACCTCGGCCGCATGAAGCTGACGCCGCCGGTCGCGGGCTTCGCGAGCCTTCTCGTCCCGGGTCTCGGCCAACTCCTGCAGCGCCGAGTCCGAGCAACAGGCGTCTCGCTGGCCAACGCCGCCCTGCTGGTGTATTCGATCACCCATTGGCTCGCGGACGGCGAGCCGCTCGACTTGATGTGCTCCATCGCCTGCGCGGCCGTGCATGTATTCCAGGCCCTCGAAGCCGTGGAGCACGACCGCGCGGAGCTATGAACCCACCCGTAGTGGCTTCAGGATTCCACGACTTTGAGCCGGATTGAGATTTCGGGCTCGCGAAGATCGTACCGCAGGTGAATCCATGTTTTTCCGACCGCCAACCCCGTGATCGTCCAGGAGGAGTACAGCGCGGCGGTTGCGCTGTACTCCTCGATCCGAGCCACACTCAGGTCATCGATCGTCCAGTTCGGTCGCGCGACGAACAGATAGGAACAGTTTGAGTGGAATTCACGGTCCCTGCCCCACCGGCGCCGGTTCAGGATATGTACGCGAACCCTCTTCGATCCACCCACTGGAACTACGATCTCATCGCCTGGTTCGAGATCTGGCTGGAGATCGATCACGGTCGAACAAGGAAACGGCAAATGCCCGGATACGACCTCGGCCCCGCCGCACGCCACCAGGAAGAGAAGCGCTACCGCGGACGGCTGCCGGACTCGCCACAAGCCCCTCACCCCGGGCATACGGTCTCGCCGCAGCCGGTGTCGACGGGGATCGTCCATGTGACCGAGGGTTGCTCCACGACTTTGAGTCGCTTAGAGATTTCGGTGAACGGACTATGATGCCGCAAGCGGATCGATGTTTCGCCGACTGCCAACCCTGTGATGGTCCAAACGCCTGTGCTGTATTCGACGATCCGAGCTACGTTGGGATCGTCGATCGTCCAGGTCAGTCGCGCGACTGACCACTCGGGGCAACCGCGGTAGTAGTTCGGCTCCCGGTCCGGAAGCTGCCGGATTTGCACGTGAACCCGCCGCACTTCAGCCACCCGAACTACGATGTCAAAGCGTGGTTCGACTTCGATCAGAGCCGAGCAAGGAGCCGGACTGCCCTCTAGCACCGCCTCGTCGCATGCCGCCAGTAGCGAGAGCGCTACCAGTGGTAGCAGCCGGAACCTCCGCAGCCCACTCACCCAGGGCATACCGTCTCGCCGCAGCCGGTGTCGACCGGGATCGTCCATGTGACCGAGGGTTGTTCGTCAAAGTCGTTCGTCACGGTCAATCGCAATGTCAGTGTATAGTTCTCTCTGCTGTTGAACGAGCGTGTGTATCGATCACCAGTACCGGCGGCGGTCCAGGTTGTTCCACCGTCGGTGCTGGTTTCCCACAGGTACGTCAGCGAGTAGCCGCCCCACCCTCTTCCGCTCCACGTTTGACTTCCGCTCGACGTGACCGAGGACGGTCCGCTGATCCACGCGACAGAGCGCGGCGCGTAGAGGAACCTGTTCGGCCCGTTTACGTTCAACCTGCCCTCCGTCGCGCTCGACAGGATCACATCCTTGATGTGAGCGGGAGACGCCCGATTGTTTTCTTCGCGGAGTATCAGCCACGCTACGGCCGTTACATGTGGCGCTGCCACGGACGTGCCAGACCAAAGATGAATCTCATGCGTTTGGCTGTATACGGCGCGAACGTCGTTGCCGGGTGCCCAGATATCAACACATGCCCCGTAAGTTGCCGCGGGGTGCTCTTCCGAGTTGAACACGGAGCGGTTTCCGTTGGAATCTACGGCCGACACAGTGATGACTTCAGTCAGTCGAGCGGGTGACACTTTGCATGCGTCTTTATCGTAATTTCCCGCCCCCACCACGGTTGTAACCCCGTCAGCCACGAGTCGTTGTACAATCTCATCCACATCGGCGTCAACGGTGTCTGGAGTTGCGAAGCTTATGTTTGCCACCCCGAAGCCCATATTGCGGGCGATCACCCATTCGATACCTGCGATGAACGTGCTTTCATCAGCTTCGCGATTATGTGTTATTCTGACGGGGACCAGCTGTACCGTCTTCGCCACACCGGTGGTGTTGCCTCCGATAACACTTGCAACCGCCGTACCATGGCCGCTGTAGTCGCCTCGACCGTCGCTTAATCCTACAAGATCCACGCCAGGAAGGACGCGTCCGCCGAACTCGCCGTGGGATATCGTTCCGCTGTCGATTACATATACGGGTACCGATGACGCTGTCTCTTCGTAACGATACGTGCCGTTCGTAGCGAATTCACGAGAATCCAGCTTATCCAGATTCCATCCTACCCCCGCCGTCTGCGTGTCCAGGCTCGTCTCCTCGGATGGCCGGGATGGAAACAGACCGGTCGCTTGCAGGATGCGCTCTTCGGACACTCGGACGATTCGCCGGTCCTCCAGCAGCTTGCTCAGGTCGGTGGGCTTGGGCAGATCGTCGGGGTTCGGCAGCGTGACCGCGAGCCCCGGCAGGCTCGGGTAGACGTACTTCACGGTGGCCGTATGCTCCGCCGCAAGCTGCGCGGCGACTGCGCGGGCATCCTTGTCCGTGTGAGTCTTCAGGATGTAGGAGTTCGGCACCTTCTCGCCCGGAGCGGGCACAAGCTTGGATGAGTCCGCGCGGGCGTCGAGGCTCGCGCGGGGTGCGTTCGCCGGAGCTCTGCTGGCCGCCGGATCAACCGTGTCGTTCTGGCAAGCGCTCAACGCGATGGCCAGGGGGATCAGGCGGGACCACTTGGGAGTTTTTGTCATTCCGGTTTTCTCTTCTCGGATCGACGTTCATCGGCGGACCTGAATCGGCGTGAAACAGGTCCAGGGCCGGGTCGGCACGCCCACGTCCAGGGCGAGGTCGAGTCGTGGCGAGCAGGACTCCGGCGTTTTCGGACCTGATGCTGGCCATGTGTCGGCATCGAAGGAAGAGACAGGATCGATGAATCAGGGGCGAAAGTGATGGGAAGGAAACAACAACGATGGTAAGGCTTTACGGCAGCGCGGTCAGTCCGTCGGCGGCCGCTTCGCCACGGCCTCCGAGACGGTCTCTTCCAGCAGCGGCCGCAGGTACTTCGACACGAACGACGCGAGCAGGTGCTCCGGTGCGATCCGTTCGAGTTCGGTGAGCGTGCATCCGAGCCAGGCGCGGGATCTGCGATTCAGGGTCGCGCGGGCAAGCCCGAGATGCTCGCTCACCTTCGTCCATGTGGAACCTGCAAGACGAAGCTGGAGCGCCCGGAGCAGCACGAGCCCGCCGATGAACGAACTCAACGTCGTCACGCCTCCCGCGTGTATCCTGAACTGCTGCGAGATCGTGATCGGAGAGCGGCGTACGGCCTGCGCCAGCTCGGCGACGTTCCGCACAGGCATGCTCCTGGCCCTCTGAAAGCTATGGACGAGGCCCGCGCGGAGGGCCGGCGGCAGCCCGGATCGCCGGACCGTCTCGGACAGGCGTGACAGCGCGACGGTGTGGCGAGCCTCCTCGACCTGGGATTGGAGTTGGGTCTGAACATCATCGAACCAGACGAGAGAGAAGATATTCACACCGCGCAACAAACGAGGGACGCTGATATCGCGATCCGTCACCAGGATGACCGGAATCAACGGGAGTCTCCGCCCGATGTCCTTGATCAGTACGATTCTGTCCTCGATGAACCGGCTCCGGCAGCCGATAATCATACAGTCGGTCCGGCTGTCGGCTGAAGTGAGTTCGCTCGCGTCGCCGACTATGATGGCGGCGTCATCAACGGTTTGCCGTATGCGCTCGGCATCGGCGCACGTATCCGCCAGGAGCAGGATCATTGCGATGCATACTTTTCAGGAAAGAAGGCGAGACGGCCCGGCGGCTCAATCCGCCGGACCCAGTTCGCCGGAAACCTGAGAACGACTCGGGAGCGGGAATCGTGACACCGGCCGCCCGCACGGCGCCCGCGTCAGCCGCACCCCGGTGGCCGTCAGCTGGCGGCGGGGCGCACCACGATGGTGATTTCCTCATCGGCGAACAGACCGCCGTCGTCGGCGCGGCCACGGAGGATATAGGTCCCCGGCTGCTGGAAGGTCGCGGTCACCGTCCAGCGGTCATCCTCCGGCAGGTCCGGGGGGCGCCAGAGCGGCGCCCACGGCGAGTTCGCGCCGGTGCGCGTGTCCTCCCAGACCTTCACCTGCGGCGGATCGAACGCCACCTCCCCCTCTCCGCGGTAGACGAACCACGACATGAAGAGGCCGTTCACCTTCTGCACCGTCACGCGCGAGGGGGGCCGGAGCTGGCGGCCGCTGAAGCTGGGGAACGCGTTCGCGATCGAGTCGACGCGCGCGGAGTCCTCCGCGGTCTCCGGCGGGTCGGGCGGACCCTGCCGGAACGCCCGCAGCAGGCCGTCGTCCTCCACGGTGACGCTCACCGTGACCGGCTGGCCGACGATCGCCTCGCGCGTCCGCTCGCCCTCGAGCGTGATCTTCGGCGGTTCGTTGGACCGCATCTCGGCGTTGCTGGAACCCGCGCCGAGCGCGCCGGTCTCCGACATGATCACCGTGTTGTCGACGATGTAGTCGGGCCGCAGCGTGGCGTACGCCTTCTCGGTGACTCCGTGGCTCGTGAGCGTCCACACGAGTTCCCTGTCGCCCCAGTCGGCGGGCACGCGAACCTTGAACACGAAGCGGTTGCGGCGCGGGAGGAAGTGGGTCGGCTGCCCCCGGTCGGCGGGGCCCGGCGAGAACACGTTGTCATCCCCCACGGGGACGTCGATCTCCTCGACCCAGTTCCGGTTCATGTAGCCGAAGAGAAAGTTGAACGACCCGTCCTCGTTCTGCTCCCATCCCTCGTACGCCGGCGCGACGTTCTGTCCCCGAGCGTAGGTCTGGGCGGCGGCGGGAAGCGCGGACACGGCGAGGATCAGCCCCAGAAGCGGCACGGCCAGCGCCCCGGGCCGCGCGACCCGGGGCATGGAAACCGGTTCGGCCACGATCACCGTTCCCGGTGGTCGCCGGGATCGCGGCCATCCCCGGACCCCGATTCGCCTTCGCCGGAAGACTCGGCCTCGGTGGCGGCATCGGACTGCCACCACTCGGCGTCGGCGAAGTAGCTCATGTCGCCGTTGGCCGGGATGACCATGCAGAGCGGGCAGCCGACGACGTGGTCGTTGGGGCCGAGCGCGAGCCGGTGCCGGCGCATCGCCATCTCCTCCACGAACTGTTCATCCGACATCTCCACGCGCATGCCGAGGTCGATGAACATGTTCGCCACGGAACGGTTCCCCGAACCCTGCCAGTTGCGCGTGTCCGGGACGTTCCGGTTCGCCTCCGAGGTGTCCATGTAGCCGATGATGTGGAGGACGGTCCCCTTCGGAAGGAGCGGCTGGTGGTCCTGCGCGTAGGTGTAGCCGCGCACCCAGTTGTGGTCGTAGCCGACGCAGTTCAGCGTCTCGACGTTGAAGCCCCAGATCGCCTCGAGGCACATGCGCATGCCGGGCGCATGCAGGTGCGGCTCGAAGGTCACGAGCTTGGTGTGCTGGTTCAGCACCTTGTAGGCGTGAAGTTCCTGCCCCGCCACCCCGGGCCGGATGTCGATGTCGCTTCCGTTGCCGAGCCCGAAGACGCTCCGCCGGTATTTCGGCTCGTAGTCCTCCGGATGGAAGCGGAACCCGATCTCCAGGTGGGCGCGCGTGTCGCGGCCGTTGGAGTGGAGGTGGACGGAGTTCGACACCACCGAGGAGCCCGCCCTGAGCAGGCGGCCCGCGTCGTCGTCGAAGAGGTCGGGTTCGCGGCCGACCTCGTGCACCGGCCAGCCGGTGTCCGTGGAGGCGCGCCGCGAGCCGGGCCCCGTCTCCTGGCCCTCGAGGACGCGCGTGCTCCAGATCATGTGGTGGACGACGAACCGTCCGCCGACCGTATGGCGCCCGCCGTGTTCCCCGTCGCGCCGCTGCGGCACGTCGTTCACCTCGCGGATCTCGACGGACTTCACGTAGCGGTCCTCGGTGAGGCCCGTGGGCACGCTCTCGATGTCCCCCCACCAGTCGGGCGCGTCGCCCTTCACGAGCACTTCGGGGAGCCTGACGATCAGGTCCGGCTCGCCCGCGGCCCAGACCACGTCGTCGTCGAACTCGAGCGCGGGCGGCAGGTTCGCCGGGTCGCCCTCGGGGGTGCCGGCGCGCCGCCAGGCGTCGAGCGCCTCGATCTCCCACTCGTCGAGCGACATGTCATCCTTGAAGTGCTGGATGCCGATGTCCTTCTCCACGTACCACGGCGGCATCGCGCCGGCCCGGTCCCGGATCTGGGTGCGGCGGGCGATCATGCTCGCGTACGGCTGGACGTCGTCGTAGGTGACGAGCGGCATCGGGGCGACGCCGTTGTCGCGGTGGCAGCGAACGCAGGCCCGCTGCAGGATCGGCGCGATGTCGCGGCTGAAGGTCACGTCGTCCGCCTCGACGCCCGGCGTCCCTGTCGCGGCATGGCGTGCGGTCGCGGCGGGCCCGCCGTCCTGCGCCGCCATCCCGCCGGCGGAGAGCAACATGAGGACGGGCAGGACGGAAGATCTCCGGGCGAGAGACAAGATCCGCGTGGTGTGCGGCATCACATCGCTCCTTGCGGGAGGACTCGTTCGCAAAAGGGTACGCAACGGGCGAAGCCCCGGTCAAACGCCGCGCTAACCACTACGCTAGCCACCGTCGTCGCCTGAGCCACCCGGGGCGGGCGACCCCAGCGCCATTGGGGTGGTCGGCGGCAGCCGCTTCAGGATGATCGTCGGGACATCGAACTCGTCCGTCTCCACGAAGGCGACGAGGCCGCCGGGCCCGAACGCGTCGGGCATGGGCGTCTCCTCCAGCGCCAGAGTGCCTATGTACTCGCCCTCCGGCGAGAGAACATCGATCCAACCGGCCGCTGCCTCCTCCCTTTCCGGCCCTCCGGCCACGACTGGGGCCTCAGCATCGATCTGCGCCAGGGGGTCGCTCCCCCAGCGCTGAACCCAGATCGCCCCCTCCCACGTCGTCCGCAGGTCCCGCACGATGGGCACTTCCGGCATGAAGTCCGCGTTCGCCATTGCGTCGCGCATCCCGGCCATCATCTCCTCCAGCATCGCCGCCACCTGCGCGCGAACCTCCGGCGGGAGATCGTCGAACGACTGGCCGTTGAACTGTCCGGTAGCCGAGGCTTCCAGAGCTTCCAGCATCCGGGCCCGGGCGCGCTCCCGCAGCGATTCCGTGACGGGCTCGGGCTGGAGGGGGCGGCCGATGACACGGACCGGAGCCCCGGGGGTCGGCTGGATCTTGATCGCGTAGGCGGAGGAATCCGAGTACGCCACGCCGCCGCCTGGGAGGACATCGAACACGAGGTCCGGCACGAACCCCATGAACGCGTCGCCGAAAGCGTCGAACATGTCCGACGGATCCGCCGCCTCCATCGTGACCTCCTGCTCCGGCTGCGCCTCCCACCCTTCCGCGAAGGGCACCGCGGTGGCCTCGTCCGCGGTGGCCTCGGCCGCGTCGGCGAGCGACGTGCGGTAGATGGTGCGGTCGCCGGCCTCGATGGACGCTTCCCCGTTGCTGAAGCGCGCGTTCGGGCTTCGAGTCAGGAACAGGGTTTCCCCCTCCCGGGCGGCGCGCACGGTCTCCGCCGAGGCGGTCTCCGAGGCGCCCTCGATCGCGAACCGGACCGTGCGCTCGAACGACCCATCGGGGCCGAACAGGAGGTAGGCGCGGTGACCGTTGTCGACGATCACAACCCCTCCCCCGGGCCGGGCCACCATGTGCCCCACGTCGCGAAGCTCGCCCGGACCGTCGCCCCTGCGCCCGAACTCGGCCACCAGGCCTCCGACGCCATCCACGACCACGATGCGGGTGGAGGACGCGGCTTCGTCGCGGACGTAGAGCCGCCCGCCCGCATCGAAGGCCAGGTCCGCGATCTCCGTGAACGCGTCCCACCCCTCGGCGGCGATCCCCCCGATCCGGTACACCTCCTCGAAATCGGCCTGGAGCGGACGGTCCTCTGCGGGCGACGGGGCGGACGTACCCCCGGTCTCGCCCCCGCAACCCGCCAGCAGGGTGATCCACACCGCGCGGCTGAATCTCATCTAATCTCCTCTGAGTTCGCGCTTGATTTCACGCTGGTTGAAGTCAGTTGGCGAGGTTCGTGATGCTCAGATTGCGCCAGCGGACCCTGATGCCGCCGCCGTCATGAATCTGGAGCGCGACGGAACCCCCGGCGTCGCCGATCCGCTCGTCCTCGAAGTCCACCATCTTCGTGCCGTTCAGCCACGTGGCGACGCGGTCGCCGTCGGCCCGGATCCGCATCGTGTTCCAGTCGCCCATGCGGAGCGCGGCGTCGAGTTCCGGGTCGGGCTGCACGAGCCAGCCTCGGCCGTACGATTCGTAGATGCCTCCGGTGAACAGGCCCGGGGGCGCGACCTCCGCCTGCCAGCCGCTGACGGTCGTGCCCTCCACGCTCGAGCGCAGGAAGACGCCGCTGTTCCCGTCCGCCTCCTGTTTGAACTCGACGGTGAGGTCAAAGTCGCGGTACGTCGCCTCGGTCGCGAGGTAGCCGTACTCGGCGTCGGGGCCGCTCTCGCACACGATTTCCCCACCCTGCTCGCCGTCCTCCACGTACCAGAGTTCGGTCCCGTGCACGCGCCAGCCCTCAAGGTTCTCGCCGTTGAAGAGGGAGACGGGTTCGAGGGGACGGATCCGGATGTTGCGGTACCAGACGTTGCGCCCGTGATCCTGGAGGCCGATCGGCCCGGAGGCGGCACGGCCATAGCGGGGATAGGGGGCGAACTTGCTCGCGGCGACGAGCGCCTCCCATTCGGTGGACCCCAGTTCGTACTCGACGGTCTTTGCCCCGTTCAGCCAGTGTTCGACGAGGTGGTTCTGGACGCGGATCCGGCCTTCGTTCCACTCACCCGGCCCCCGCAGCGTCTTCTCGCCCGAGGCGTGGAGGTCGTAGTTGTCGCCGGTCAGGTGCGTGTGCATGTCCATCGTGCCCATCTCGATGTAGGCCGCGTCGTCGAGCACCTGGTACTCGGGCGCGTTGTGCCAGATCGCGGCGCCCTCCTCCTCAATCACCCGGTAGAGGACGCCGCTGTTGGCCACCTCCGAGAGCATGAACTCGAACCTGAGATCGAAGTCCGTGAAGGCTTCCGTGGTGACGATGTCTCCGCCGATGGCCACGTCGGGATCTGTGGCCGTCGCGCCCACGACGAGGGCGCCGTCGATCACCGCCCAGCCGGTGTCCGGGAAGGTCTCCTGGCCGTAGCCGCGCCAGCCCGCGGTCGTCTCTCCATCGAAGAGCAGCCGCCAGCCCGCCTCGCGCTCGGCGTCCGTGAGGGTGTTCGGCGTCGTCTCCGCCGCGTCCGTAGCCCCCGTGTCCGGCGAGGCCTCGGGAGCCTGGGCGCAGCCGAGCGCCAGCCCCGCCGCCAGCGCGGTCGGGAGGGGGACGCGGAGCGGGCGGGAGGCGCGGAAGGGGAGCCGTGCGCGGATCCGGGATCGTCGTGGGGCGGGCATCAGACCAGCCTCATGGCGTCGGGGTCCCAGCGCACGATGCGGTCCTCGAAGTAGGAGAGGTTGCAGGCAAGCGCGGGGGCGGCCGCGCGCAGCCCGAAGGTCGCGTCCTCGCGCACGGCCGGACCGCCGCGAACCGCCTCGAACCAGTTGAAGAAGTGGTCGACGTGGGCGCCGCGATACCCGCGCTCGACCTCGTACCGAACCTCGGCCGGGGGAAGCATGCGGACCCGCGGGGGGAGCCCGTCCGCCGACGCCGCCGCCTCGGCCATCTTCTCCTGGGAGAAGGCGTCCATCGGGTCCACGGCGACGTTCTTGCGGAGGATGACCTCGGTCCACGTCACGTCCATCGCTCCCTCGCTCCCCACGAGGCGGAGGAAAGTGCTGCCGGAAGTCCCGTCCACGAAGTTCACGCGCAGCGAGAGGTTGAAGCCCGGATGCGTTTCCGTCTCCGGGTAGTCGAACACGCCCAGGAGCACGTCCGGCACCTCGCGGCCGTCCTTCCAGTACCGGAGCCCTCCGGCGGCCTGGATCCGGGTCGGGCCGCGCGAACTCACGACGAAGTGGAGGCTGGAGAAGAGGTGGACGAAGAGGTCGCCCGCCACCCCGGTGCCGTAGTCCCGGTAGTTGCGCCAGCGGAAGATGCGGAGCGGGTCGTACGGCCGGGCCGGCGCCGGGCCGAGGAAGCCCTTCCAGTCGACCGTCTCCTCGGAGGCGCCGGCCGGGATCGGGTACTGCCACGCGCCAATGGGATCGTTGCGCGCCCAGAAACCCTCGGCGTAGTTGAGTTCGCCGATGGCTCCGTCCTCGTACAGTTCCTTCGCCTTCTCGTTGCCGAGAGAACTCATCCCCTGGCTACCCACCTGAAAGGCGGCACCGGATTCCTGCTCGGCCCGGATCAGGTCGTGCCCCTCCTCGATCCGGTGGACCATCGGCTTCTCGCAGTAGACGGCCTTGCCGGCGCGCAGCGCGTCGACCGAGATCGGCTGGTGCCAGTGGTCGGGGGTGCCGACGATGACCGCATCCACATCGTCGCGCGCTAGGACCTCGCGGTAGTCGCGGGTGGTGAAGATGTCCCCGTGACGCTCGCGGGCGGCTTCGAGCCGTCCATCGAACACATCGCTGGCGGCGACCAGGTTCACGCCCGGGATACGGAGGGCCGTCGCGACGTCCGCCATGCCCATCCCGCCCGCGCCGATCACCGCCAGGCCGATGTCGTCGGACAGCGCCGCACGACGGGCGGCGGGCCCTCGGGCAAGCGTCCGGCGCACGGCGGGACCACTCTGACGGCCGGGATCGGCTCCGGCCAGCAGCGAGGGCGCGCCCGCGGCGAGCACGGAGCCGGCGGCCAGGGATTTGACGAAGCTCCGGCGGTCGCGTTCGGGGGGCGGCCGGGAATCGGGTGCTCTCTTTTCTTCGCTCATGTCGGATACACATTCATCCCATGGTTTCGAGGGCGAGGTTCGCCCGGGGCTGGCTCGAAAACGTAAGGTTGTGTCGATCCCGTCAGCAAAAGGAGGGACAGCCGTGCGAACACGTTGGGCTCGGTGGATGATTGCGGCCACCGCGGCGCCGCTCGGTGCGGGAGTCGCGAGCGTCGCCGCCGCCCCAGCCGCGTCCGGGGACCCCGTCATCGTCGTCGTCGAGACGGAGCTGGGCGCCTTCGAACTCGAAGTGGACGTCGACCGGGCACCCGTCACCGCGGCCAACTTCCTCCGCTACGTGGACGGCGGGTTCTACGACGGCGGCACGTTCTTCCGAACGGTGCACGCGGACAACCAGCCCGACGACTCCGTCCGGATTGCCGTCGTCCAGGGCGGCCGGAACCCCGAGATGGACGCCGAGTCCTTCCCGCCCATCCCACTGGAACGCACCTCCGAGACCGGGCTCCGGCACGAGGACGGGACGGTCTCGATGGCGCGCGGCGGCCCCGACACCGCAACGCAGAGCTTCTTCATCTGTATCGGCGACCAGCCGTCGCTCGACTTCGGCGGTATGCGCAACCCCGACGGCCAGGGCTTCGCCGCCTTCGGACGCGTCGTGGCCGGCATGGACGTGGTGCGCGCGATCCACCGCGCCCCCCACGACGCGCAACAACTCACCCCACCCGTCCGGATCACGAGAGCATACCGGAAGGAGTGAGGAGCTTCCGGGCAACCATTTGTGAAGGGAGGACCGCCATGCCGATCATTCGCCACGACGGAATCCGTTCATCGGCCCGTGTGAGCCGGGGGCGGAGGGGCCGCCGGGTTCTCGCCGCCGCGACGGCCGTGGCCGCCGCGACCGTCCTTGCGGTCGCCGGTCCCGTCTCGGCGCAAACGGAGCCGCCCGCCGAGCCGCCGGCCGACTGGGAGGTGACCGCGATCGACTACAGCAACGTCCCGTATCCGCACCCGGTGTCGTACCTCGACGTCGAGGTCTACGGGAACGGCTATCGGCTCGCGTACATGGATGTGGCGCCGGCCGGCCCCGCGAATGGCCAGACGGTCGTCCTCTTCCACGGGATGAACTTCTTCGCGGCGGGGTTCCGGCCCACCATCGAGGCGCTCCGGAACGCGGGATTCCGGGTGATCGCGATCGACCGGCTGGGCTTCGGCCGCTCCTCGAAACCCATCATCCACTACAACCTCCACATCCCGGCCCGGAACGCGAAGCGGCTACTCGACGCGCTGGGGATCGAGCGCGCCGCGATCGTCGGACACTCGATGGGCGGGATGGTGGCGACCCGGTTCGCCTCGACCTATCCGGAGACGACGACGCACGTCGCCATGGTGAACCAGATCGGGCTCACCGACTCCCGTCCCGGCCGGGGGTGGACGGACGCGGATGAAAATTATGCTTCGGTGCTCAACGGGACGACGTATCAGTCGGTCCTGCGCGGGCACATGCGCTATTACCCGAACGGCTGGCGCCCGGAATACCTCGAGTGGGTGAAGGTCCAGTACGGCCTCACGCTGAGCGGCGACTGGCCGCGCATGGCGCGGGTGCGGGCGGCGCAGCGCGCGATCCTCTACGAGGACCCCGTCGTTTACGAGTGGCAGCACATCGCGACGAAAGCGCTCGTCATCGGCGGCGCCGACGACCGCCTCGTGGCCAACTACCCGGTCCTCGCCCGAAACGTCGCCGAGGAACTTCAGAACGCGGAACTCTTCCTCTTCCCGGAGGTCGGACATTCTCCGCAGTTCGAGATCCCGGAGCGTTTTCACGCGGAGCTGATCCGGTTCCTGCGGTCCGATCCCAACGAGCCCGCCGATCAATCGTGGCGGGCAACGGACGTCGGCCGCCCGCCGGGCTCGTAGCGCGGGCGCCGACGGCGCGAATAGGTTGCCCCGCCATGAACTCCAAGCTGCCGCTCTTCGCGCTGCCGCTCCTCGCCCTCTCGGTCTCCGCCGGCTGCACCGGGGAAGCGCCGGAACGGCCGGTCCCCGTCGCGGACATGCAGGAATTGATGGTCTCCGTAATGGAACCGGCGGCGGAGGCCTACTGGGACGGCGTCGGAGAGGTTCTCACCGAGGAGGGCGTGCACCAGTTCCGGCCCCTGACCGAGGAGGACTGGACCTCACTCCGCAACGCCGCCTTCGTCCTCGCCGAATCCGGCAACTTGATGATGATGGACGGCCGTGCGCGCGACCGCGGTGACTGGATGGACCACTCGCGAACGATGGTCGAGGCCGGGCGCGGGGCGCTGGAGGCCGTCGACCGCCGCAACCCGGACGCCGTGTTCGACGCCGGCGCGGAGGTCTACTACGCGTGCCGCGACTGCCACGCCCGGTACGCGGCGGAAACCCTCAGGCCGAGCGATCCGCATAGCGCTCCCGGACCTGGAGAAGCTCCGGATGCCGGCGCGCCCGCGACGGACGGGACGGCCAGCCGGGACGGACGCTAGCTCCGGCGCATGGAACGATTCCTGGAGTGGTTGGGGAGCACCCCGTGGAGCATCGCGCTGCTGGAGTCCACGCTCGCATGGCCGCTCATCGAATCCTCCCACGTCCTGGCCGTGGCCCTCTTCTTCGGCACCGTGATGATGAACGATCTCCGGCTGCTGGGTTGGACGATGCGGCGCGTGCCCGTGTCCGAGGTCACCGGTCGCCTTCTCCCCTGGACCCGGATCGGTTTCGCGGTCATGGTCGTCACGGGGCTTCTCATCTTCTATTCCAACCCGGTCCGCTACTATCACAACATCTTCTTTCGGGTGAAGGTGCTGCTGTTCGTGGTGGCGGGACTCAACGCCTTCCTGTTTCATCGGGGAATCCACCGGCGGGTGCTGGAGTGGGAGCGACTCCCCGTTCTGCCGGGCCGCGCGAAGGCGGCGGGCGCGATCTCGCTCGCGGCGTGGGCGCTCATCATCGTGGCGGGCCGACTCATCGCCTACAACTGGTTCGACTGTGACATCCCCGGCCAGCCGGGCTGGGTGAACTGGGCGGCGGGCTGCCCCGTGGCGGGGGACTGATGGGCGGGCGTCAGTTCGCGCCGGAAGCGTGGCTCCCCTTCTTCGAGCGGCTGGAGAACACGGCCATCGGGACGGCCGTGCGAGAATCAATCTGGGCCTTCCCCATCATCGAGGCGGTCCACCTGCTGGGACTCGGGCTCCTGGGGGGCGCGGTGCTGCTCGCCGATCTCCGGCTCCTGGGGACGGGGCTCAAGCGGCAGCCGATCGCGAGCGTCGTGCGGTACGCTCGCCCGTGGCTCGTGGCGGGGGTGGCGCTGATGTTCCTGACCGGGATCCCGCTGTTCCTGTCGGAAGCCGTGAAGTGCTACTACAACACGTCCTTCTGGGTGAAGATGATCTCGCTTCCCGTCGCGCTCGCGTTCACCTTCGGGGCCCGGAGGTGGGTGGTCGCCGCAGCGCCGGCGCGAGCGAACGGGCGGACGCGGCTCATCGCCGCGATCTCGCTCGGCCTCTGGTTCACTGTCGCCGCGGCGGGACGCTGGATCGGCTTCTCCGCCTGACCCGCGCCTCAGCGCCTGTCCGGAGGCTCCACTCGCATCAACACATCGTTATAACCGCCTGCCGTATCGACCCGAACCGACGCAGCCATGTCCCTGGAGGGCAGCATGTAGTCCTCGGCCACGGACATGTCCACGACCCACCCCAAATCGGCGAGCGCGCCCAGCGTGATGGCGGAAACGACGGTCAGTTCCTCGCCCGGGCAGTTGCCGCGGGTCATGATCTCGCCGCACAACACGCTTCGCCAATGCCCCCCTGCGTCGGCATCCTCGGCGGGATCGTTCGTCACCGGCACTTTGGCACCGGTGTAACCGCTCCCGCCCGCCGCATCGAACGCGACAACGGCGTTCGCCCCGGGGAAATGGGTATCCACTCTTCGCGTACTGCTCGGGAGGTTCACGAGCCGCACGTCGCCCTGGTACCAGTACGTCCCGATGCCGAACACATGGCCCAGTTCGTGCAGCATCACCTCGTACGTGAAGTTGTCCGGGACGCGGCCGAACGGCGCGACGTATGGACGGTCCCGGGTCCAGTAGATCCCGCCGGCGGAGAAGTAGAACCCGGCACCTGCCCGTCGGTTCACGCGTAGTCCGCGCGGTCCGCCGCACGCGAGACCCCCGCAGTCTTCCTCCCCGTCGAACACGAAGATCGGGAAGTCCTGCGGCTCGGCGTTGTCCTTCAATGCGGCTTCGTAGAATCCCGCCGCGTGATCGAACATCACTCTGGCGCAGCGCGACCAATCATCCGGTTCGTCGTACACCAGCTCAACCTGAAACCCCGTCGAGGCGCGGTCGTAGAGGGGGCGGTTCTCCAGCTCCGGAGCGTAGCAGTCATCGACCGCGGTCAGCATGCGCCCCGTGCTCAACTCGAAGGCGGACGACAGCGCCCGGTAGTGCAGATACCGCCGCCCGCGCCCAACCGCGGTGATCTCCAGCTCACCGCTATCGTTCTGCCTGAGGTCGAGGTTGGGGGGACCATCGACGGGGGTCTCCCCTATATGGAACTCGTCGACCGGGAAGGCGCCCACGTGGAACTCGTAGGAGATGTCGGCGCCCGCGCGCGAGGCAAACCAGTCGAGCGGCGTGGACGCGCGATCCCCGATGTTGTCCAGGGTGACGCCTTCAGGCAGCGTCCCCGGCGCCCCGGCGGTGTCCAGGGCGGTGGGGAGAATCACCACGAGGCTGTCGGCCGCCCTCCCCACCCTTGCGGTCACCGTGAGAATCTGGGCCTCGGCGGGAGTCCCCAGGTCGAAGATGGTCCAGAACCGGGAGCCCTCCCGCTGCAGCCATATCTGTCTCAGACTGTCACCGACGAGCGTGCGATACGTCACGTCATCCGTACCCGTAGTGAACCTCACGGTCGGCTCCACACCGGACACGACGTTCCCGTCCTCCTGCCTGGCCGTGACGCGGATGACCGGGGACGTGAGGCCGGGACGGATGATCAGGGTGTCCGTGCTCGCCCACTCGTTGAAGTCGAGTTCGACACCGCTGAGATAGTCCTGAACGATCTTCCGCGTCTCGATGACCACGCTTGCCGCGATGGGCGCGGGCGGAGGTGCCGCGGGAGGGGTTGGCTGCGGCTCGGGGTCCAGCGTGTCGTCCCCGCCGCAGCCGGCGAGAAAGACGACGAGCCAGGCACTGATCCGATATGGTCCCTTCATGGCGCGCCGGGCTCGTGGGTTAGTGCTCCTCGAGGATGCTGCGGCTCGTGACCTCCACGACCTCGCCTTCCCAGCCCGGCGGCGGCTGGCAGGGGTTGGCGTCGTAGGCGGGATCGTTGGGCCATGGCGCGCCGCCGGGAGGGGCGCCGGCGCCGGATGAGCCCATGAAAAACTTGCTGCCGTCGGTGAACGTGACGTCACGTCCGTTGGCGCGCTTGAGGGAGTGGTCCTTGGCCTGATAACCGTCCACGATGAGTTCGGTGCCGGGCGCGAGGCAGTCCCGCTGGAGGCCGCGGCGCAGGAGCGTGTTCGGCGTCCCGCCCTCGACCATCCAGACCTCGGATCCCGCGTCGGTCTCGACCTCGAGGTGAATCCATGTATGCGGGTTCACCCATTCGAGCCGCACGACGGCGCCTCGGAGCCGGATGGGGGCGTTCCGATCGAATTCCGCGCCGAAGGCGTGGTGCGCGATCAGCGGCGCGGCGGCGGCCAGCGCGACCCCGCCCGCGAGGAGGTACAGAGGCAGCTTCCGCATAGATCTCACCCATGTCTCAACCAACGATCCGGCGCCCCAACGCCGGTCTTTCACGATTCCATTCAGAGTAACAGGATCGCTCGACTCTGCGCGACCGGACTCCGTTACGTGGGATGCGCACCAACTACCCGCCAGGAGACTAGCGCTCCTGGGCGCGGGCGCCGCTGAGGACGTTGGAGAGGGCGTAGTTGCCCTCGTGGCAGGCGTACTCGTACAAGTCGCCGTCGAGGCGCGTGAAGGGCACTTCCCCGCCCCAGCTCTCGACGAACGTATCCGGATCCTCGACGGTGAACTCGTAGTGGATCGCGTGCTCGGCTGCGCGCGTGAAACGCTCCGTCACGGTCATGTTCTCCGAGCCGGGGCCGAACAGGTAGACGTACGCCGCCATCTGGTCCGGGTTCAGGTTGGTTGTCCGCACGACGAGCGTGTCGCCCGCCCAGCGGCCCCACGATTCGCCGAACCATGGGCGCACGCCCTCGGCGGCCGGCTTCGGCTCGCCCATGCGGATGATGCGCACATCGTGCACCATCTCGGTCAGGATCATGATGTGTTCGGGCGTCTGCACGATCCTGTAATTATTGTTGTAGAAGTAGTTCGGGAGCATCGGAGGTCCGGCGTTGGAGCCGAAGGAGAGGATGCAGCGCTCGCCGATGGGCCGGTTCTCGGGGTTGTCGAACGCTCCCCCCAGCCGCGCGAACGCCTGCAGCCGGCGCCGCCGGCCCTCGGGAGTGAGGTCCGGGATGCGGCCGTCTTCCGGGTACGTGAGGAGAGAGCTTCGGGGCTCGCCGTCGAACACCGCGACCCGGTCGCCCGCGTCGATCCAGAAGTAGTTGTAGCCGCCAACGCCGCCGGCCGCGCCCGTGGAGCCGTCCCCTCCCACCGGCGGGGCCTCGCGATCCGGGTCGCTGGGCGCGTTCCGCTCGTCGATGTATTCCTGGCGCCGCCCCTCGCGGACGGCCACCTCTTCCGCCGTGAGCACGAGCGCCTCGCCCTCGGGGCGCTGCAGCGGCGTCATGGTCCCGTTCGTCCAATCGCCCTGCAGGTCGGGATGCCCCTCCGCGGTCCGCGGAACGACCCACTCATTCCCCTCTCCCCGCGGCACGCCGCCTGTCCCGTCGCAGGCGGCAAGAGAGACGGCGCCGAGCAGCGCTCCGAGCAACGGAACGGCGCAGAATCCGCCCGGGCGTCGGCGGCGAATCGGGCGTCGCATCAGTGCAGGCAAGCTTGGCTGCCCGCGGCTACCGGATCGGGTTCTTGCGGAGGTGTCCGTACATCAACTCCTCCACGAACGGGACGCACTTGAACTGCCCAAGCCGCGCGTCCGGATCCACGTTTCGGTAGAGCGGCAGGCGGATCGTCCACGGCTCCGAGAACGTGTCGGGGTCCTCCATCGTCGCCTCGTACATGAGGTGGTCGGGCCCAAGCATCGTCCACCGTTCCGTGACCACCAGCCGGTAGCTGTGGTGGTTCCCCGCGCGGTCGAACCAGGTCTGGCCGTTGAACCCGTTCACCGTGACGACGAAGGTGTCCTCCTCCCAGTGCCCCACCGACTGGCCCATCCAGGAATCCACCTGAGGCGGACCGGGATCTTCGAGATAGATGTCGCGCACCGCCCCGGCGTACTCGTAGGCGATGAAGAATTTCGACTCGCTCTGGAAGATCTGGAACGGGAGATGCATGTAGTTCGCGCGCGGGACGCCGGGCAGGTAGCAGCGGATCTCCGGGTCGCGCTCGAGCCAGCGCTCGCGGTTCTCGTCGCGCCGTTCCAGCGCTTCCGGGAGGTAGGGGATGCTCCCCCCGACGACGATGCCCTGCCCCGACGGCACGGACCCCACGGCGCCGAGGGCGACGACCTCGTTGGCGGGGACCGGCACGACGGGACCTTCCTGCATGGCGAGCGCCGGCCGCGCCATGTGCGGCTCGATGTCCCAGTACGCGTTTCCGAGGGCGGACCAGATGCCGTTGAAGTCGGGATGTCCCGAGGCGGTTCGCGGGATACCGTCGTTCGGCGCGCAGGCGGCGACCGTCCCCAGTCCCAGGGCGAGAAGGGCGGTCAGCACACGACTCCGACGACGGGCATTTCGCTCCGCGCGACGAAGCGCGCGCCTCCCCGGGAAGTTCGCCATCGGTTCCGACCTCCTGGTTGATCTTTCCGCGTGCGTCGGGTCGAAACTGCGACCCGGCCTATTCTCTGGCCAGATCGACAGCTCCGAGACAGATTTCAAGCCAGGGGCGACGCAGGGCGGGGTACGGGTTGCGCAACACTGAACCGTCGGAGGAAACATGAAGAACCTGCGCGTAACCGGACTGGCACACCTCACCGCACTGGGGGCCGCGTTCCTCGGCATCGGGGCCTGCGGCGCGGAGGACGCCGCGGAAGGCGACGTGATGGCCTCGGCCGAGGTCACGGATCCGGCGGCGGAGGGTCTCCCGAACCCCACACCCAACGTCATCAAGGATTGGGCGCCGCTTCCGGATGGCCGCGAGTGGGGCTCCACGGCGGGCATCGACATCGACCCCACCGACGGCCACATCTGGGCGTACGACCGCTGCGGCGGGATCGCGCTCGCCGGCGGGTGCGCCGAGAACCTCGTCGACCCGGTCTTCAAGTTCCACCGCGAGACGGGCGAGATCATGGCCAGCTTCGGGGCCGGCCTCTTCGTCCTTCCGCACGGGCTCTACGTGGACGATGACGGGAACGTCTGGGTCACGGACTCCCAGGGGACGGAAGACAAGGGGCATATCGTCGTGAAGTTCTCGCCGGAGGGCGAGGTGCTCCTGATGCTCGGGGAGATGGGCGTTCGGAACAGCGAGCCCGGCACCTTCTTCAACGAGCCGTGCGACGTCATAACGGCTCCGGACGGGTCGATCTTCGTTTCCGACGGGCACAGCGGACAGAACGCGAACCCGCCGGAGGGGTCCACCGGCCGCATCATCAAGTTCTCGCCCGACGGGGAATACCTCATGGAGTGGGGCGTGATCGGCGACGCGCCGGGCGAGTTCCGGACACCGCACGCGCTCGAGATGGATTCGCGGGGGCGCCTCTTCGTCGCGGACCGGGGAAACCACCGCATCCAGGTCTTCGACCAGGAAGGGAACCTGCTCGACATCTTTTACGAATTCGGCCGGGTCAGCGGACTCTTCATCGACGACGGGGACAACGTGTACGCGATCGACTCGGAGTCGAACCCCAACCAGCACTCCGACTGGCTGACCGGCGTTCGGATCGGCCACGTGTCGGAGGACCGGGTCACGGCCTTCATCCCGCCGCACGAATCCGACGATCCGCAGGGCGAGGCCGGCGAAGGTGTTGCGGTCGATGCGGACGGAAACGTTTACGCTGCGGAGGGACCGAACTCGCGGGCCGCCGCCGAGGGCGGAGTCACGAAGTACACGCGCAACCGATGAGCAACGCACGCCAGGCTGCTGCAGGAGAGGAAAGACGATGAGGATGAGAAGATTCGCTTCGGGGATGGCCGTGGGTGCGGTGGCGCTGGCCCTCGCGGGGTCCGCCGCTATCGCGCAGGAACTCAGTGAGGTGTGTCCGGATTCGCCCGACATGACGGGCGCCCTGTGGGGGCTGGTCGCGGACGGGGACACGCAGATGGGGCTGCCGAGCGCCACCGTCGTCGCCACATGGGAGAAGGACGGCGAGGAAGGGCAGATGGAGGGGCAGACCGCGCTGGACGGCGGTTACACGCTCTGCTACGTGCCGCTCGGCGTCGAGGTCTCGGTGCAACCGGTGTTCATGGGCACGGGAGGGGCCGCCATCACGGCCAATCTCGCGGAGCAGATCACCCGCCTGGACCTCACCTTCTCGCTCTCCGATGTGGGTGGTGGTGGCGGCGGCGGCGACGACGACCGCATCTGGGCCTGCTTCGGGGGCACCACGGACAATCAGATCAACCTCCAGAATTCGCGACTTATTCGCTGCGACCCCGGCTGGGAGGGAATCGATCGGTGCCCGAAGGAGTCGGAGTATGGCCAGGTGCAGGCGACGATGACGGGCGGCGGGATATCGGCGGACGACGAGGAACGCCCGGATGAGATTGCCGGGAGCTCGGACTTTCGTGAAGCGCTCGAGAAGCTCGTCTCTGATGCCCAGCGGCTCGGGGCGAACGCAATGATCAATGTTCGGCTGAACCGGAACTCGCTCACCGCCGAGGCGGTCATGATCTCCGTCGATCCGGTCACCTGCCGCTGATCCCGGCTGCGTCGGGCGCGGGCCCCAGTCCGTGAGCCCGCACCGACGCTCATCGCCGGTGGATCGGCCGGTCCTGCTGCCGGCCGGTTCCGCTTCCCGCCGGTCCTGCTAAGGTCGCCGCACGCGGATCGGGAAAGGCGGACGCTCGGGCGTCGCCACCGGTGACGCCTCGAGTTGCTCCAGCACGACCTCGATCGCCTTCTCCAGCTGCGGGTCGACGCCCGCGATCACGTCGGCCGGCCACTGCTCCACTTCGATGTCCGGGGGCACGCCCACGTTCTCGACGATGAATCCGTCCTCCGTCCATATGGCGAGGTTCGGCGCCGTGATCGACCCCCCGTCCATCAGAATCGGGAAGCCCAGGACGCCGACGAGCCCGCCCCAGGTGCGGCGGCCGATGAGCGTCCCCATCTCGAGCTTGCGGAACATCCAGGGCAGCATGTCGCCGCCGGAGCCGGCGGTCTCGTCGATGAGCATCACCTTCGGGCCCGGGATCGCGCCCTGCGGCGTCACGAGGTCGGCCCCGTAGCGCATCGCCCAGTGCGACATGTAGGGCCGCCGGAGGATGTTGATGTAGTAGTCCGCGATCTGGCCGCCCCCGTTGTGCCGCTCGTCGATGATCACGGCCTCCCGGTTCGTCTGCGGGAAGAAGTAGCGCTTGAAGTACTCGTGTCCCGCGCCGGCGGTGTTGGGCACGTACACGTAGGCGACCCGCCCGTCCGTGGCTTCGTCGACCCGCGCTAGGTTGCCCTCCACCCAGTCCCGGTTCCGCAGCGCGCCCTCGTTCGCCACCGGCACGACGTCGACCGTGCGGGACCCCGCTCCATCCGGCGACGAACCGACGGTGATCGAGACGATCCGGCCGGCCGTGTTCTCGAACCGGCTGTAGAGGTTCTCCGGCGCCGAGAGCGCGACCCCTTCGACCCCCAGCAGGTATTCGCCCGCTTCGACCTCGACGCCCGGCTCCGTGAGCGGCGACCGGAGTCCCGGATTCCAGTTGAGACCGCCGTACACCTTCTCGAACCGGTATCGCCCCTGGTCGATGACGAAGTCCGCGCCCAGCAGACCGCCCGGCACGTTGTCCGTCTCGTGCAGGAAGTCGCCGCCCCCGCCGCGGTGGTGCCCCACCGCAATCTCGGAATGGAGCCACGTCATGAGCCGGTTCAGGTCGGCCCGCGAGGTGAGGTGGCGGAGGAAGACGGCGTACTTTTCCTTCATGGCGGGCCAGTCCGCGCCGTGCATGTTGGGGTCATAAAAGTAGTCGCGGTTGATCCGCCAGGCCTCCTCGTAGATCTGACGCCACTCCGCTCGCGGATCGATTCTCACCTCCACCTCGGCGACGCCGAGCCGGTCCGCACCGGATCCGATGTCCGTCCCGCCGGCGCTGCCGATGAACCAGCCGCCCGACGTCGCGTACAGCACGCTCCCGCGGTCCGCCGACAGGTCGTAGAAGCGCGTGCCGTCCACAACGGTCGCCTCTTCGCGGTCGGCGAGGGAGAAACGGCGAAGGCCGGGGCCCGAGCCGGGGCTTCCGAACCCGCTCGCCGTCGCGCTTCGGATGTAGAAGAGTTGGCCCGGGTCGCCGGGCTGCAGGTTCGCGTAGCCGGCTTCGGGAAGCGGCAGGGCGAGGATGCGCTGGTCGAGTCCGTCGAAGTCAATGTGGACCGTCACCTCGTCCGCATCGTCCGCGCCCTCCGCCTCCGATTCAGCCTCGTCCCCCGCCTCCTCGTCGCTCTCCCTCGCAAGCGGGGATGGCGTGCCCCTCTCGAGGACCGCGAGATAGATCGCGTTCGTCATCTCGAAGTCGTTGTTCGACTGGGCGAACCACTGGACGACGGGGCCCGCGTCGGTGGACGACGTGAGATACAGGTATTTGCCGCCAGCGTCGAAGACGGCTTCGGAGACGTCGCTGAGTCCGTCCGTGACGGCCCTCGTCTCGCCCGTCTCGAGCAGGTGGACGTAGGCGGTGCGGATGTTGGTCTCGTTGTTGCGCGTGTAGACGAGCCAGCGGGAGTCCGGCGACCAGGCGTGCGAGGGCGGGGGCAGCGGCCCGTACATCGCGTCGGCATCGACGCGGTGGGTGTCCCCGGACGCGAGATCGATCCAGTACACGGCGCGCGAGTTGTCCGTGTAGCTGATCTTCGTGCCGTCGGGCGACCACACCGGGTCCACGTAGAACCCCGCGCCGTCCAGATCGTAGCTGCGGGCCTCTCCCGCACCGGACTGGGGAGCCACGTACAGCCGGTATTCGCCCGACGCGTCGGAGAACCAGGCGATGGATGCTCCGTCCGGCGACCATGCGGGGCTCCGCTCGTGGGCGGCGGTCGACTGCGTGAGGTTGCGGTCGTCCCCCTCGTCGCGCGGCAGCGTGACGATCTCGCCCCTGAACTCGAAGGCGGCGCGGGTGCCGGAGGGCGAGAGACTCGCGTTGCGGACGAAGTTCTCGCCGCCGGCGTAGCGCGGGCGCACTTCAAGAAGATCCGTCGCGATCCGCACCGGCACCGGGTCGCTTGCGCCCGAGCCGGGATCGAGCAGGTGCAGCCGCCCCGCCTGCTCGTAGGCGATCCGGCCGGCGCCGGCGGACGCGCTCAGGACGGGAAAATCCTCGTGCGCGGTGACCCGCGAGACGTGCCCGGCCCCCGCGTCGTACGAGTAGACGTTGAACTCCCCGTCGCGGTCCGAACGGAAGTAGACGCGGTCCCCGATCCACATGGGATCCGTGTCGTTCGAGCGGCCCTCGGGCTGCGGAATCTGGACGACGGAATGGTCCGCCACGTCGTAGACCCAGATCCGCGTCGTCGTCCCGCCCCGGTAGTTCTTCCACTGGGCGAAGGCTTCGTACAGCGGCGTGTAGGCGATCTTCGCGCCGTCCGGCGACCAGGTCGCCTTGAACGCGTGCGGAATGGGCAGCTGTTCGGGGTGTCCCCCACTCGTGGAGACCGTGAACAACTGCCGGTGGCGGCCCGTGTAGGCGTTGCGTCCCGACGAAAAGAGCACCGCCGATCCGTCGGGCGTGAAGCCCTGAACGAGATCCGGTCCCGGGTGCCACGTGAGCCGCTCGGGCACACCGCCCGCCGCGGGCACGAGAAAGACATCGGTGTTCCCATCGTATTCCCCGGAGAACGCGATCCACTCCCCGTCCGGCGAGAAGCGCGGATTGAACTCGACGCCGACGTGCGAGGTCAGCCGGCGCGGTGAACTCCCATCGATTCCGGCGGTCCACAGGTCCCCGGCGTACGCGAACGCGATCCGGTCGGCGCTCACCGCGGGCTGGGCGAGCATGAGCGTGCCGGTCGCGTCCTGTGCCCAGGAGGGACGGAACGAGGCCGTGAGGAGCATAGCTGTGAGGAGGAGGAGCGAGCGTGCCTTCAGTCTTGCCTTCATCGGATCCTTCGCAATCTGGGGTGGTCCCGGGTCGAGCCGTTGACGCCGCCTGATTGTACGTCCGGAGGCGTCGAAACCGGTATCTGTGGCCGACCGTATCGATCCCGTATCGACCCCGTATTTACGGTGTCGCGCGGTTGCCCGCTGGAGTCCGGCCTCCTTACCGTCTCTCGCGCGCTCCCTGGAACCCGCCCCCGGAGTTACCCAAATGCACACGCGTTTCCGTCGCCGCCGCCCACGCTCGTCCCATTTCACGCTCTGCACCGGGCTTCTCGCTCTGCTCTCGACCGCGGAGATCGCGGCGCAGAACACGGAGCTCGAGGTCGGCCGGCGGTTGCCGGGCACGCTCGCCGCGGGCGACACGGCCCGCTACACGATCGAGACGGGCGAGAACGACTTCGTCCTCGGCGAGGTGAACCAGATTTCCGTCGACGTCACCGCGCGCGTCCTCGACCCGGAAGGGACGCAGGTCGGCCGCTTCGGCGGGCTGGGGCGCGGCGTCGAGCGCTTCGGCGGGCGGACGGCTGGCGCGGGCGTCCACACGCTGGAGCTGTTCGTCGCGGGAGACGATGCCGACGCCGGCGGGCGCTACGAGGTCACGCTGCTGCGGCACGAACCCGTTGCGACGGATCCGGAGGAGCTGGCCGACCAGATCATGTCTCGCTTCGACGGTCCGCACTCCCCCGGCGGCGCGGTCCGCGCGTGGCGCGACGGCCGCACGATCTTCTCGAAGACCTACGGGATGGCGAACCTCGCCTACGGTCTCCCCTTCGAGGAGGACACGAGGACGAACATCGGTTCGACCTCGAAGCAGTTCACCGCCTTCGCGATCGTGCTGCAGGCGGAGCGCGGCCTCCTCTCCCTCGAGGACGACATCCGCAAGCACATCCCCGAACTTCCGGAGTTCGAGCACACGATCCAGGTGAAGCACCTGGTCACCCACACGTCGGGACTGCGCGAATTCCTGAACCTGCTGCGGATGACGGGCCGGCGCCTCGACCACGGGGACTGGATCGACCGCTCGGAGCTCGTCGACATCGTGCAGCGGCAGCCGGCGCTCCAGAACGAGCCCGGCGCCGAGTGGAACTACAACAACACGGCGTTCGGCCTCGCGGCCGTGATCGTAGAGCGCACCTCCGGGCAGGATTTCCACGTCTTCATGCAGGAGAACGTGTTCGGGCCGCTGGGGATGACCGGGACCATGGTGCGGCCCTCCACGCGGCACATCGTCCCGAACATGTCCGAAGGCTACACCCCGGGCCCGGACGGCTACCGCCAGATCGGCGACCTCGGCGGCGCGGTCGGCGCGGGGGCCATCTACAGCACGATCGGCGATCTGCAGACGTGGGCCGAGAACTACGCGAACCCGCGCGTCGGCACGCGGGAGAGCATCGACGAGATGATGACGTCGTTCGTCCTCAACGACGGAGAAGAGACCGGGTATGGGTACGGGCTCTCCGTTGACGAGCAGCGCGGGCTGAAGCGGGTGAGCCACGGGGGCGCGGACGTCGCGCACCGCTCGATGTTCGTCTACTTCCCCGAGATCAACGCGGGCCTCACGACCCAGAGCAACCACGCGCAGTTCAACAGCGGCGTCGCCTACGAACTCGCCGCGGCGTTCTTCGGGGACGCGATGGAGGAGGAGGAAGACGCCGGCGACTTCGATCCTGAAGACTTCGACCCGGAGGCCTTCGACGAATTCGCCGGCCGCTACGCGCTCGACGCGGCGCCGAACTTCATCCTCACTTTCACGCGCGAGGACGACACCTTCTACACGCAGGCGACGGGACAGCAGCGGCTCGAGATCGTCCCCACCTCCGACTCGACCTTCCGCCTGCTCGCCGTCGAGGCTTCCGTCACCTTCCTGCGGGATCCGGAGGGCGACGTCGAGGGGCTCACGCTGCACCAGAACGGAGACAACCACGCCACCCGCCTCGAGGATGATGAGGCCGAGGCCTGGGAGCCGACGGCGGAGGATCTCACCGACTTCGCCGGTCGATTCTTCAGCGAGGAGCTGGAGACGTTCTACGCCTTCACCGTGGAAGACGGATCTCTCGTCCTGCACCAGCGCAGGCTCGACCGGGCGGAACTCGAACCCGGCGAGGAAGATCAGTTCTCGGGAGGCGGCCTGTCGTTCGCCTTCGAGCGGGATCGCAACGGCCAGGTGATCGGCTTCTACATCTCCAACGTCCGCACGCGCGACGTCCGTTTCGGCCGGGTGCCCTGAGGTTCCCCCGCCGCTCCAGCCACCTGTGGAGGCTCGAATCGCGGCTGACAGAATCGGGGGCGCGGCTTAGCTTGTTACATGGGAGGCCGGCAGGTTCAACCGAAGGGCGGGAGGCGCTCGCGATGACGGGATTCGGAGTTCGGTTCGGTCGTAATGCTAGCAGTGGAACCTTTCTTCTGGCGGCAGTCATTGCGCTCGGGGCTCTGCCCGGCGCCGCCTGGGCCCAGGGGCGAATCGCGGGCTCGGTCACCGATGCCGCCACGGGCGCACCCCTGGCGGCTGTGCTGGTCGAGGCTACGAACGCCCAGGATGCGGTAGCGGCGCGGACGACGACCGGCCCGGGCGGTACGTACGTCCTCGACGGCATTGCCGCCGGTGCCTATTCGGTTCGGTTCGTCTCGCCGGGTTGGACGACCGTCGTCATGGAATCGCAGTCCGTGACGTCGGGACAGACGACGACGGTATCGGCGACCATGGAGGAGCGGGCCTACGAGATCAACCCGCTTACGGTGACCACGTCCCGTACTTTCGAGAAGGCGCTCGATGCGCCCGCCGCCGTGGAAGTCGTATCAACGCGCGACCTCGAGGAACGGCAGGTCACGTCTCCCGTGGAACACGTGGAACACCAACCCGGGGTGAACGTGGGCCGCACCGGGATCCGCGGCCGCACGGCGGTGCTGCGCGGCTTCAACAACATCTTCTCCGGCCGCACGCTGTTCATGACGGACAACCGGATCGCGCGCGTGCCGTCGCTCCGCGTGAACATCTTCTACCTGAACCCGACGTCCGAACTCGACATGGAGCGGGTGGAGACCGTCCTGGGCCCGGGATCGGCCCTCTACGGACCGAACGCGGCCGGCGGCGTCGTCCACTACATGACGAAGTCGCCGATCCGCTCGCCCGGGGCGACGTTCTCGGTCGGTGGCGGCCTCCGTCAGCAGGGGGACGATGGCGGGATCGGCAGCGGTCCCATTCAGGGCGGAGACGCGGGGCTGTTCCAGTTCGACGGGCGCATCGCGGTGGCTCCGAGCGACAAGTTCGGGTTCAAGATTTCCGGGCAGTATTTCGACGCGACCGAGTACGCCTTCACCGATCTCGTCGAGGCGCAGGTCGCGGGCGCGGGGCAGGCCTGCATCGGGGCCGGGTTCAACCCCACCTCCCCGGCCTGCGGGCCGTTCACTTCGGGGCTCGACCTCACGAATCCGGCGGATCAGGGCGTGCTGGCCCAGTCCGCCCGCAATGCGGCGATGGGGCGCGACGACGGGCACCGGAACTGGGGCGTGGACGCACGCATGGACTTCGAGCCGTCGCCGGGCACGTCGCTCGTACTGGCTGCCGGACGGAACGTGGCCGCGCAGGCGACGGAACTCACCGGGCTGGGCGCGTCCAACGTCACCAACTGGGGCGTCACCTACGGGCAGGCCCGCCTCCGGCACAGGGACCTGTTCGCGCAACTCTTCTACAACTACAACACGAACGACGAGACCTTCCTCCTCCGTAACGGGCGCCCGCTCTTCGACAACTCATCGCTTCTGGTGGGGCAGTTGCAGTACCAGTCGCGTATCGGATCGGCGCACCGCCTCGTCTACGGCGTCGACTACCTCGGGACGAACCCGGACAGCAAGGGGACGATCAACGGACAGTTCGAGAACGACGACCAGACGACGGAAATCGGAGGCTACGTCCAGTGGGAATGGGCGTTGAGCCCGAAGTTCGACCTCACCGGCGCCTTCAGGTACGACTACAACAGCAGCCTCGCGGATCCCGTCTTCTCGCCGCGCGCCGCGCTCGTGTTCAAGCCGGACGCCTCGAACTCGTTCCGGCTGACCTTCAACCGGGCGTTCTCGACGCCCACGTCCACGAACCAGTTCCTGGACATCTCGGGCGGAACGATCCCCATCACGGGCACGCCGTTCTTCTACGACCTGCGCGCCACCGGTTCCGGCGGCAACGGTTACTCGTACATGCGGGAGAACGGGATCCCCATGCACATGTCGCCCTTCAGCGCGCTTCGGGGCGGAAGTCCTCGCGAGTTCCTGCCGACGACCACGGCGCAGTTGTGGGCTACGGCCGTGGATCTGATCGGCGCCCTCCTCCCTCAGGCTGCGCCGCTGGTGCCCCTGATCCCCGTCCCGTCGGCGGACCAGGTGGGTGTGCTGGCGCTGCTGCTCGATACGGAGGTGGCGGGAGGCGGCGCGCCGCCTCCGGGCTGCGTGGCGCCCCCGTTCTGCGAGGCCGTCGACCTCGCGAACCTCCAGGACATCGAGGCGCTGGGGCCGACGGTGAGCAACACGTTCGAGTTCGGGTACAAGGGAGTGTTCGGGGACAACGTCTCCGTCGGGGCCAACGCCTGGTTCACCCGCTACGACAGCTATATCGCGCCCCTCCGGCTGCTCTCGCCGCACGTCTTCCTCAACGGCCCGCAACTGGGGACGTATCTGTCGGGGGTGTTCCGCCAGCTCGTCGGAGTGGCGTTCGCGACCGAGGCGGAGGCGCTGGGGACGGCGGCGTTCATAGCGGATCAGGCGGCGCAGATTCCGCTGGGGACGGTGACCCCGACGAGCGTCGGAGGCACCGCCTCGGCGCTGGCGCTCGGGTACCAGGATGCCGGCGGGTTCGACGTGATGGGGGGCGAACTGGGGGCCGGTTTCCTCCTGAGCGATCAGCTGGAGATGGCGACTTCCCTCTCGTTCATCGACCGGAACACCTTCGAGACCGCGGGCGAACTCCTGAGCGAGGTGTCGCTGAACACGCCGACCGTCCGCGGGGCGGCGTCGCTCACGTACCGGAACGACGATTCGGGGGTCAACGGGGGCCTGCGATTCCGGGCGCAGAACGGCTTTCCGTTCAACTCGGGACCGTGGGTGGGCGATCTCGCCGCGATCACCACGCTGGACGCGAATTTCGGCTTCCGCATCCCGGGGTACGAAGACCTCTGGTTCCAGGTGGACGTGTCGAACGTCTTCGACAAGGCGTACCAGAGCATGCTGGGGGCGCCGGCGATCGGCCGCGTTGTGCTCGCTCGGATGCGCTGGGACTTCAACCCCTTCTAACAGTCCGCACCTCCCTGGCAGGAGGCCGCGGTTCGGTTGCGAAGGAAGGGGGTGCGGGGGTTTGACCCTCCGCACCCCCTTCGACCATCGAAGCCACATGCCGGGGGTGGGGCTCGAACCCACACGGGGATGGACCCCTTCGGATTTTAAGTCCGATGCGTCTGCCAATTCCGCCACCCCGGCGCGTTCGGCGGGGCCCGGAAGCTAATGCCTCGGCGGCGCGGGGGGCAGCCGGATGCGCCGGCTTCGCCCGGGCGCTCGGACGTTTCGTCTTGCGGACGGCAGCGCCACCGACGCAGCATGGGTAACGGATTTCGCCGGGAGGCCGCCATGAACCGATGCCCGAAACGACGCTTCCTGCCAGGCTTCGCCACGCTGCCGCTGCTGCTGTTAGCCGCCGACACCGGGTTCGCCCAGGCACACCCCAACCCCGCCACGCCCGACTCGCTGCGCCAGATCCAGACGATGGAGCCGCGCATCGGGCCGCCGGGCACCGAGGTCAGCCTCTACACCGAGAACATCCCGCTCCAGGCGAGGGTCGTCGTCGGCCTGGGCGCCATCGGCACGGGCTTCGAGGAACTCGGAACCGGTGATCAAGGCGAGTTCGGCGAGATCGGAGCCACGGTGAGCGTGCCGGAGACCGCGACGTGGGATCGCGCGGTCGTCTTCATCATCTTCAACGGGAACTTCGCGCCCACGGGGCTCTCCGACCCGTTCCACGTGACGGATGAGGCGGGCCGGATTCAGCGCACCGGCACGATCGCGGGGCAGGAGAACGGTTGCGTGACGTTCGAGGACCGGGACGGGTACTTCTATACGCTGGCCGGCGATGTCGGAGATGCCGCGGCCGGGGACTACCTCGTCGTCGAGGGGCCCGCGTCGCGTTCGGTCGCCTGCCCGCACGCGGACACGATCGAGGTCGACCGCATGGAGGAAACGGAACCGTTCGAGCGCCCCCGCCCCGAGCCGTTCCGCTAGCAGCCCGCGGCGAATCTCGCGTCAGCGCCGGTTCGGGGCCCGTCAGCGCCTGGACGAGCCGGTGACTTCGACGAGAAAGATGACGAGCAGCGTGATCAGGACGGGGATGGCGAGGAGCCATTCCTGCAGTTCGGACATCGCGTCTTCTCCTTAGCGTTTGCCGGTGCTGCCGAGCCCGCCGGCGCGGTCCGTCGAGATCGCGACCGGCCCCTCCTCCCAGCGCGCGACCCGGTACCGGTGAAGGACGACCTGGGCGATCCGTTCGCCGTGTTCGATGCGAATGGCGTGCGGCGCCGAGTTGAGGACGAGGACGAACCACTCGTCCGGATAGTCGGCGTCCACGGTGCCGGGCGCGTTGGGCACGGTGAGCCCGCGCTTCCACGCGAGCGACGACCGCATGCGAATCTGCGCTTCATAGCCGTCCGGCAGACGGGCGCGGAAGCCCGTGGGCACGAGCGCCCGGTCGCCGGGTTCGAGGGCGATCGAAGGGGCACCCTTCCCCGTGGAGGTCGCGGTCACGGAGAGGGTCTCGCGGGTGGCCCCCCGGTGGACCCGGACCGGCCCGCACGTGAGATGCGCCCGGATGTCGTAACCGGCCGACTGCTCCGTCGCTCGCTCCGGGACGCGAACATCCTCCGCCAGCTTCTCGAAGATGACGCGGGCGCCGTTGGCGTCGGACACGTACCCTCTCCCGTCTTCCTGAAGATCTACTGGAACCGACGTGCCCATTCTGCGGCGGCGGACATGAATCTGTCGAGATGCTTCCCGGTCGCTTCATCCGCCAGTTCGAGATCATCGTCGAACACGGCGCTCGCTCCCGAGAGCAGAACCCGCGGCTGCGGCATCACGTGGGCGTTCAGCCCCGCGAGCGACTCGCGCAGGGAGCGCTGAGCCAGCGCCGTCCCCAGGCGGCCCGGCGTCGCCCCCATGATGGCGACGGGCTTCCCGTCCCACGCCTGCGGACGCGGGGGCCGCGACCCCCAGTCGACGGCGTTCTTGAGCACGGCCGGCAGCCCTCCGTTGTACTCCGGCGTCACGAGCAGCACCAGGTCCGCCGCGTGAATCGCGGCCTTGAATTCCGCAACCTCGCCGGGATCGCCCGCGGCCTCCACGTCCCCGTCATAGAACGGTAGCCGTGACGGATCGAAATCCCGGACTTCGACGCCTTCCGGCACCCGCGACATGGCGGCCCGCAGAAGGGCCCGATTGAACGACCGCCGGCGGCAACTGCCCGCCATGGCAAGCAGGGAGAGCGGCGCCGGACCCGAATCCGACGCTGAGTCTGTTCCGTGAGTCATGGGCCGGAGAGTGCGCCACGCGGGGACCCCGCGCAAATTGCGACGTTCCCCGGGCGCAGCGACGTTCCCGCGGGAACATCACACTTCGAGGAGCCGTCCGATGAAACAATCTTCGTTCGTGAACCGCGCGATGCCCGCGGTCGCCCCGTACACCCTTTCGCTTGCACTCCTTTTCGTGACCGCGGGCGCGGCGACTGCGCAGGAAGGTTCGAACGGAGACGGGGAGCCGGAGAACGAGGATCTGCCGCTGCCGGTCGACCGCACCGTCGCCATCGACATGACCGAGGGGAGCTGGATCTCTCTCGACGTGAGCCCGGACGGCGAGACGATCGTCTTCGACTACCTCGGCGATCTCTTCACGATCCCGATCGACGGCGGGGATGCGACGCAACTCACGTCGGGCATGGCCTTCGACGCGCAGCCCCGCTTCTCTCCCGACGGCACGCGGATCGCCTACACGTCCGACCATGACGGCGGGCAGAACATCTGGATCCGCTCCCTCGACGGCTCCGACACGACGCAGATCTCGAAGGGCTCCGCCAACCGCGCCGAGTCTCCCGAGTGGCTTCCGGGCGGGGATTACATCGTCGCGTCGATGGGCGGCTTCCGCGGGGGCGGGCTGCCAAAGCTCAAGCTGTTCCACGTGGACGGCGGGAGCGGCATCCAGCTCGTCTCGGAACCGGACAACCTGAAGATGCTCGGGGCCGCAGTCTCCTCCGACGGCCGCTACATCTGGTACGCGCGGCGGACCGGAGACTGGACCTACAACGCGCAGTTTCCGCAGTACCAGCTCGAGGCGTACGACCGCGAGTCGGGCGAACGATACACCCGCTCCTCGCGATACGGCTCGGCGATCCGGCCGGTGCTCTCGCCCGACGGCCGCTGGCTCGTGTTCGGGACCCGCCACGACGCACACACGGGGCTCATGATCCGGGACCTCGAGAGCGGCGACGAGCGCTGGCTCGCCTATCCCGTCCAGCACGACGACCAGGAGTCGCGGGCCACGCTGGACGCACTCCCCGGCATGTCGTTCACGCCGGACTCCCGGCACCTCCTCGCCTCTTACGGCGGGAAGATCTGGAAGCTCCCGGTCGAAGGCGGCAACGCGGAGGAGATCCCCTTCCGCGTCCGGTTCGACCTCACGCTGGGACCGAGGGTTGACTTCGACTATCCGATCGAGGACACGCCGACCTTCACCGTGCGCCAGATCCGCGATGCGGCGCCATCCCCCTCCGGCGACCGGCTCGCCTTCACTGCGCTCGACCGCCTCTGGGTGTCGGGCGCCGACGGCTCAGGCGCCGAACGGCTCACGGACGCGGACATGTCGGAGCACTTCGCGACCTGGTCGCCGGACGGCGAATGGATCGCCTACTCGACGTGGGACGGGACCGAGGGGCACCTCTACAAGGCGCGCGCGGACGGCGGCGCGGCGCCGGTGCGGCTCACGCGCGACGCGGCGACGTACTTCGCCCCCGCCTGGGGCCCCGGCGACCGAATCGTGGCGGTGCGCGGCCTCGTGCGGGCCTACGAGACGCAGGGTGAAGGAGGCGCGCCGGGCACCGAGATCGTGTGGGTGTCCGCCAACCCGGACGGCTCCGGCGGCGGGCCGGCGACGCTCATCGCGCCCACCGACGGACGGGCGAATCCCCACTTCGTGGAGGAGAAAGACCGCATCCACCTCTTCCGTTTCCCCGACGCCCTGGTCTCGATTCGATGGGATGGGACGGACGAGAAGGAGCATGTGAAGGTGCGCGGGCCCACGCCCCAGGGCTCGACGCAGGGCCTGTCCCCTTCGACCATCGAGATGGCGCCGCGCGGCGACCAGGCGCTCGCGGAGATCCAGCGTGAGATCTACACCGTGACGGTGCCGCGAGCCGGCGTGATTCCGACGATCAACGTCTCGAACCCGGACAACGCCTCCTTCCCCGCACGCCGCGTCACCGAGATCGGCGGCGAGTTTCCCACCTGGAGCGGCGACGGCCGCACGGTGCACTTCTCCCTCGGCAACGCCCACTTCTCCTATGACCTCGATGCGGCGCGGGCGTACGAAGACAGCGTGGAGGCGGCCGAAGCCGAGGAAGAGGCCGACGAGGAGACGGATGAAGAGGTCGGAGCGGAGGCTGCGGAGGAGGAAGGAGAGGAGACCGAAGAGGAAGCGGAGGACGACGGCTACCGGGCGGCGGAACACCGGATCCTCATCGAGGCGCCGCGCGATATTCCGACGGGTGTCGCGGTGCTCCGCGGCGGGCGCGCGATCACGATGAACGGCGACGAGGTCATCGAGGAGGCGGATATCGTGATCCGCGACAACCGGATCGAAGCCGTGGGCGCGAGCGGTTCGGTCGCGGTTCCGGAAGGTGCCGTCGTCTTCGACATCAGCGGACGGACGGTCGTCCCCGGCTTCGTGGACACGCACGCGCACCTTCGGGCACGCGACCAGCTCCACCGCACGGATGTATGGCCGTACCTCGCCAACCTCGCGTACGGAGTGACGACTACCCGGGACCCGCAGACGGGGAACACGGAGGTCCTCTCCTACGCGGACATGGTCCGGGCCGGGAGCATTCTCGGACCGCGCGTCTACTCCACGGGGCCGGGCGTCTTCTGGCAGGACGGGATCGACACCGAGGAGGAGGCGATGAACGTCCTCTCCCGGTACGCGGACTACTTCGATACGAAGACGATCAAGATGTACGTGGCCGCGGCGCGGAAGGGGCGGCAGCACATCATCATGGCGGCGCGCGAACTCGGGCTCATGCCGACGACGGAGGGGTCGCTCAACCTCCGGCAGAACCTCACCGAGACGATCGACGGCTATCCGGGGCTCGAACACTCCATCCCCATCTTCCCGGTGTACGACGACTACGTGCGGCTCTTTGCAGAGACCGGCCGGGTCTACACGCCGACGCTGCTCGTGTCGTACGGGGGCCCGTGGGCGGAGAACTACTTCTATTCGCGCGAGAACCCGCACGACGATCCGAAGCTCCGCCGCTTCGTCCCGCACGACGAGGTGGACTCGCGCACGCTGCGCCGGGCGCAGTGGTTCCGCGAGGACCAGCACGTGTTCTCGCGACACGGGGAGTTCGTCAGGAACCTCGTGGACGCAGGCGGCAAGGCGGGCGTGGGGAGCCACGGCCAGCTGCAGGGACTCGGCTACCACTGGGAGCTGTGGGCGATGGCCGCCGACGACATGGACGCGCACGACGCGCTGCGCACGGCGACGATCTTCGGCGCCGAAGCGATCGGGCTCGACCGGGACCTCGGCACGATCGAGGCGGGCAAGCTCGCCGACCTCGTGATCCTGACCGCGAACCCGCTCGACGACCTGCGCAACACGAACGCGATCGAGCAGGTGATGCTGAACGGGCGCCTGTACGACGCGGATACGCTGGACGAGATCCATCCTCGGCAGCGGCCGCTGGCCCCGCTCTGGTGGTGGGACGACGAGCCCGAGGGGCTCCCGGGCGTGACGTCCCGCTGACGCACTCTGCGGGTAATGCCGGCAGCGGCGGCCTGCGAGCCGACCGACGGTGGGAGGGGGACCGGTGAAGAGGGGCTACGACTTTGCGATCGCGGGCGGGGGCGTCATCGGCGCCTCCATCGCCTTTCACCTGGCGGAGCTGTCGGATGCCTCGGTCGCCCTCTTCGACCGGGGAGAAGTCTGCGGCGGTGGCACGGGCCGGTCGTGCGCCGTCATCCGCAGCCACTACTCGGTGGCGAGCAACACCCGGCTGACGCTCCGGAGTCTCGAGGTGTTCCGCGATTTCCGGGAAGCGCTCGGCGAAGACGGCGTCGCGTGCGGCTTCGTGAACTCGGGCTACCTCATCCTGGCCGGGCCCGGATCCTTCGCCGACCGATTGGCCGACAATCTCGCACGGCAACGGGAGCTGGGCGCGGACACGTCGCCCATCGGGCGGGCGGAGGCACGTGAACTGCACCCCTGGCTCGAACTGGAAGACGTGGCTGCGATCGGCTGGGAACCCGCGTCGGGCTACGCGGATCCAGTCGCCACGACCCTGGGGTACGTCACGGCCGCGCAGCGGCGCGGGGTAGCGGTGTTCGAGCACACACCCGTGGAGCGGCTGTGCCTCGCGCCGGACGGCGGGACCTCCGCCAATCGCGTGACCGGCGTGACGACGCCCGGCGGGACGGTGGAGGCCGGGTGCGTCGTGAGTGCGGTGGGCCCCTGGACCCGAGGTCTCTACGCAGAATCCGGCCTATCGGACGATGCCGTCGAAGCCCTCCGGTTGCAGGTGTCGCGGCACGTGGTACTGACGTTCGGCGGCTCCTCGGAATATGGCCCTGAAATTCCTATCGTAAAAGATCTTACTGTCAATAATAAGATGTATTTTCGACCTGCCGATGGCGGTGTCGTGCTCGTGGGGACCGGAGACTTCGGAGACCCGCTGGAGGATCCCGACCGCATGACCGCCACCGCTCCGCGCGACCTCGTCTCCCTGCAGCGGACGCAGATCGGAGCCCGCATGCCGGCCTTCGAGGGGGCGCGCCTCACGGACTCGTGGGTGGGACCCTACGACATCACACCGGACTGGAATCCGGTGCTGGGCCCCGCGCCCGACCTGCCCGGCCTGTACCTCGCCTACGGGTTCTCGGGGCACGGGTTCAAGCTGGCCCCGGCCATCGGGCGCTGCGTGGCGCAGTCCCTGCTGGGCGAGACGCCCGACGTCGACCTCGCCCCCTACCGCCCGGAACGCTTCCGCAAAGAAGCACTGCTCCTGGGCGCCTACGGCGTCGGATCAATCTCGTAGCGCACTGATGAGGGCTCGGGCCAGCGGCCGACCTCCGGGGTCGCTGCCAACGTCCGGGGTCACTTCAGCGTGTGGGAGCGGGAAGTCGAGGCTGGAGCTGCGATGAAGCCCAGGGGCCGGCGGGCATCGGGGGAATCACGCTACAGCCTCACCATACCCTCTCATTGCAAAGGCGGTCGAACGTCTTACCATCCGGACCGTTTGGGAGAACGGACTCCGGCGGCTTCCGGGGTGGCTCCAGGGTGCCGGGGTTCTCGTACATGAACTTGCCTACGGCATGGCACCAGAGAGAGTGATTCGGGCAGGGCGGCATCGACAGGTCGACTTCACTGCCGGAGGGGCTGACCTCCCCGCCGACCTCTCTGCACGGCGGCGGCGGCGTACTCGACTCCGCCAGCCTCCGCATGTAGTCACGTCCCCGGCCCTCGGGATCCGCGTGGTAGATGTCGCCCAGCGCCGACACGAGCCCACGTATTTCGGATCGGCTCCCGCGGCGGTGAGCCTCGTGGATCGGATCGGTACCGCCACCTGCAAGCACGCGATCCGCACGCGTTTCATAAACACGCACGAGTACATCGAAGGCGGCGGGGTACGATCGACCACGACCGTACCCCATGGCGCTGACCAGCGCCGAATACGCTTTGACCTGTGTATCGTATTCCGGCGACAAGTACTCCGCGTCGAGTAACAGGATATCCCCCAGCCTGTTTGCAAACGCCTCCAGCTGGATCGGTGAGCGGGGCGTATGCACCTGCCGAAGTATGCTGATGGCGGGCATAGCCTCGGCGCCCGGACTGACCAGATCCGACTCGCCACGCAGGGCGAGGAGTGCGTCGGCGATCGTGGGTTCACGCCATTCTCCGGCCTCACCCCGCACGAGCCACCGCCTGTCCCTCTCCGATTGCTGGCAGGACACGGTTAGCGGAGCGAGAAGCACTCCCAGGGTGAGAAGGAGCTTCCCCGGTTCCAACCTCATGATCGTTCTCCTCGCCCCAGCACCAGCAACCGCGCGTGCCACCATGTGAACCGATGTCGTGAGCTGTCAATGGCGGCTGAAAACGTGACGAAGGGTTGCTCCGGAGGGTGTTGAAGAGATCGCCGTGCTGCCTCATGCGGTACCTGTATCTCGACGTCACGAGCCTCAAGGGCGTATCGTCGATGAATCGATGAAAGCAGAAGAGAGACGGCAAATGAAGCGGATCGTACTTTTCTTTCTGGTGCTACTGTGTCCGGCAGGCCTGAGCGCCCGGGAGCAAATGCCGGAACGGGGTATGCTACTGGAGCGGGGGCAATGGCGGACACCGACTCCCACGAGCGCCCTCCGCGCACTGCAGGTCGAAGAGTCAGATGCCGATGGACGCCTCCGAGGGCGAAACGCAGCCGAAGCTGTCTTGCGTCAGCATTTCGAAAGCCGTTCGAAGGCTGAACTGGATGCGTTCGCCGATGATTTGGTGCGGTTGATCCGCGACGGGACGAAACTGCAGGCGTATGCCGCTCACATGGCGCTGATCCACTCCGCCGCGGTGGCTGAAGAACCTGGACGCGGCGTACCGTACACGGGCGCAGCAGATGCGTTCATTCGGCTCTACGAGTCCTACGATGGCGAGGCCAGACTGCAGTACGAGGGAGATCAAGCGCTGTACGGCATCTTCGAAACAGGTGGTGTCGACTACGTCCGCGCCCTGTTCGACGCAAGTGAGCAACCGCCACCCTGTCAGTGGCCACCTATGGGACTCGATGTGCCGCAAGTGGTCGAGAACCCATGTCCTAACGTCTGTGCGTGGTGCCAAGCGGGCAAGCTTCTTCTGGCTGCCAGCGGTGGGCCGGCGCCCGAGTTGTGGTCACGGCTCTGCGAATACAAACGGCACTAAACGCGTTTTCGGCGCGACCTGATACCTGCAGACCAGCCCCTGTGCCCCCGCCGGAATGCGGGATTTGCCGGGAAGCACCACGATGCCAACTCTGTTCGAGTCCCGGGGCACTTCGACGCTCGCGCCTCAGCCGCGCGGGTCGAGCGGCAGCCGCACGGCGCCGAGCGGGCGGTCGGCGGTGTAGAGCGCGAGCTCGAACCGCCCCGCGAGCAGGTCGTCGAGGTCGGCGGCGCTCAGCGTCAGCGTGCCCTCGGCCGATGCGTGGCCCGGGCCGGAGAGACGACGCACGACCGCGTTCGGCCGCGTTCCGCTGCCCCGGCGCTGGAGCACGATCGCGTGGGCGTCCGCCGGCCCGAGGCCGGACGTGGCGATGAGGTAGCGGAGGGTGCCGCGCGGAAGGTCGAGGCTGAAGCTGCCCTGGAGCCGAGGGGCGGCGGGCCGCCCGGCCCATCCGCCGTCGCCGGCGACGCTGAAGCGGAGCGGTTCCGGCGCGCGGCCGTCCGCGAGCGGGGGCGTGCGGTGAGGTGCGCGGCGCGGCTCGATCGCCCGTTCGAGCGCGTACGCGAACGAGACCAGACGCGCATCGTCGAACGGGCGGCCGATCAGCTCTACGCCGGTCGGCATCCCGGTCCGCGTGAACCCCGCGGGCGCGCTGATCGCCGGGAGCCCGCTGTGCGCGGCGAGCTGGCACGTCCCCCCGACCGGCGCTGAGCCGATCCGGGCGGGATCGCGCCGCAGCGTCGGGTAGGCGATCGCGTCGAGCCGCTCTTCGTCCATGAACGCCACGATCGCTTCCCGCAGCGCGGCCTGCCGCGCCAGCGCCTCGGCATAGGCCGCCTCATCGCGCTGCCCCGACTCGCTGCGCCGCCGGAAGGTGCCGTCGAGCTGCTCGTGGTGCAGTCCCCGCTCCACGATGTCCCCGAGCGACGCCACGGGCGCGCCGCCGGCCGCATCCAGGTACGCGGCGAGATCCAGGGCGAATTCGTGCCCGATCACGCTCGTGTTCGTGAGCAGCGAGTCCTGGTCCGGGATCTCGACATCGACGATCTCCGCCCCCGCCGCGGCCATCGCATCGAGAGCGGCGCGGACGGACGCCGTGACCGGAGCTTCCGCGCCCGAATCCGACAGCCACTCCGTCAATGCGCCGATCCGGGCGCCGTCAAGCGCCTCCGCGTCGAGCGCGGCGAGGAAGCCGACCGGCTCGCGGCCCCGCATCGCCTCCGTGGCCCGATCCGCCGCATCCGCGCCGACCGTCGCGTCGAGGGCGAGCGCGAGATCCACCACCGAGCGCGCCAGCGGGCCGCCCGTATCCTGCGTGTGCGAGAGGGGGATGAGCCCGTCGATGCTCGACAGCCCCTTCGTCGGCCGCAGCCCGACGAGGTTGTGGACGGACGACGGGATGCGGATCGACCCGCACGTATCGGATCCCCAGCCCACGGCTCCGAAGCTCGCCGCAACCGCCGCGCCTGTCCCGCCGGAGGAGCCGCCGGGGTTCCTCGCCGGATCGTACGGGTTCCGCGTCTGCCCGCCGAGCGAGCTGATGCTCGTGATCCCCGCCGCCAGTTCGTGCATGTTCGTCTTCGCGAGGATGATCGCCCCCGCCTCGCGCAGCTTCCCCACCTGGAAGGCGTCGTCCGGCGGCGTCCAGCCCGCGAGCGCAACCGTCGAGCCGGCCGTGGGCATGTCGAAGGTGTCGTAGTTGTCCTTGAGGAGGATGGGGATCCCGTGCAGCGGCCCCCTCAAGCGCCCCGACGCGCGCTCCGCGTCGAGCCGCCGCGCCTGTTCCCTCGCGCCCGGATGGAGGCGGATGATCGCGTTGAGCGTCGGCCCCGCACGGTCGTACGCCGCGATCCGTGCGATGTACGCGTCGACGAGGTCCACGGAGGTCGCCGCGCCCGACTCGAGCGCAGCCTGAAGCTCGGGGATCGACGCCTCCCACACCTCGAACGCCGCCGCCCCGCCCTCCCCCGTCTGGGCGGAGAGCCGTGCCGCCGACGAGGCGCCCCATGCGAACGCGAGACCCCACACGATGAGGTGGCGAACGACGAGGCCGCGGGCGACGAGGCTCCGGGGGACGAATCCGTGGAAGCCGGGACCGCGCGGGGCGAGCGTGCGAGCGAGGGTGCTAGCGGGTTCCATGCGCCAGGTGCCTTTCTCCGATGGCCACGAACGTCCCCGAGCAGGTCGCCGTGCGCTCGCCTCCGGAAAGCAGTTCGGCTTCGACCACGACCTTGCGCTCGCCCACCTCGGCGATCCGCGCCCGGAGTTGCACCGGAGCGTCCGAGGGCGTCGGCTTCCGGAGCCGGACCGTGTATTCGGCGGTCACCGTGACGGGCGGATGGTCCAGCCCGCGCGTACGCATGAAGTAGTGCGCGGCACACCAGTTGCACTGGCAGTCGAGCAGCGTTCCGATGATCCCTCCGTTGAGGATTCCCGGGAACGACCGGTGATTCGGCCCCGGCGTCCATTCCGCGATCACCTCGTAGCTGCCGTCCGGCCCGTGGCCGCCCTCCGCCGCCGGGAAGCTGCACAGCCGGAGCCCATCCGGGTTCGCCGGACCGCAGCCGAAACAGATCGACTCGCGCGCGTACCTCTCCTGCAGCGACTCGCTCACGACGCCCCGGCCCGCTCGCGCGCCACCAGGAACCGCCGGAGGATCTTGCCCGACGCCGACTTCGGGATCTCCTCGAGGAACTCCACGGCACGGATCCTCTTCTGCGGAGCCACGCGCTCCGCCACGTACTCCATGATTTCCTCGCCGCTCACCTCTCCCGCCCTCACGACGCACGCCTTCGGGATCTCGCCGGCCTCCTCGTCCGCCACCGGAATGACGGCGACATCGGCCACGGCCGGATGGGCGAGGAGAAGGTCCTCGAGTTCGGCGGGGGCCACCTGGTAACCCTTGTACTTGATGAGTTCCTTGGCGCGGTCGACGATCGTCACATATCCGTCTTCGTCCGCGCGTCCCACATCCCCCGTGTGGAGCCAGCCCTCGGCATCGACGGTCGCCGCCGTCGCCTCGGGGTTCCCGAGATATCCCTTCATCACCTGCGGACCGCGGACCCACACCTCCCCTTCCCCGCCCGGTCCCAGCGCCTCCCCGGACTCGAGATCGACGATCATCATCTCGGTGCTCGGGATCGTCGGCCCGATCGTCCCGATCTTGTCCACGTCGACGTTCTCCCCGAAGCAGACGTGGGTGACGGGACTCGCCTCGGTAAGACCGTACCCCTGGAATACGCGGCACCCGATCCTCTCCTGGCAGGCGAGGGCGATTTCCTCTCCCAGCGGGGCCGCACCGGACATGATCCAGTTCACGGACGAAAGGTCGTAGCCATCGACCGCGGGGTGCTTTGCGAGGCCGAGCACGATCGGGGGAACGAGGTAGAGGCTCGTGGCCCGGTATCGCTGAATCGCCCCCAGGAACTCCTCGAGATCGAAGCGGGGCATGGTGACGACGGTCGCCCCCGCTCTCAGGGCGCCGCTCATGACCACGACCATCCCGTAGATGTGGAAGAAGGGGAGGACGGCGAGCACGACGTCGTCGGCGTCCACGAGTCCCACGGCGCTGAACTGTTCGATGTTCGCGACGAGGTTCCTGTGCGTGAGCATCACGCCCTTGGACACGCCCGTCGTGCCGCTCGAATACGGGAGTGTGAGGAGATCCTCGGCGGGATCGCCGCTGCCCGCCGGTTCCGCATCCGCCGTCATCCCGTCCTTCATCCCGTCTGCGATGAGGTCGGCGAAGGCGGTGGCACCCTTCGCCTCTCCGAACACGAAGATCTCTTCGATCCCGGTTCGTGCCGCGACCGCTTGAGCCCTTTGGAGAAGCGGCGGGACGGTGATGAACCAGCGGGCACCGGAATCGTTCAGTTGGGAGATGAGTTCGTCGTCGGTGCTGAGAGGGTTCAGCGTCGTGCTGCAGCCGCCGGCCATGCCCGTCGCGAGGAACGCAGTCGCGTACTCGGGCAGGTTCGGGCTGCAGATGGCCATGACGCCCCCGCGCTCCAGTCCGCGGGCTGCGAGGCCCCGCGCCGCGGCGCGCGCCTGATCACGGAGTTGCCCGTACGTCACCACCCGGCCGCTCGGTCCTTCGATGAACGCTGGCCTGTCCCGGCGGTCCCCGAGGGAACCCAGGAGATAGTCGGAGAAGGACTGCGCCGGGACGGTGATCGGGGGATGAGGGCTGTGGAAGATCATTCGGCGTCCTTCCGGTGGATTCAGGGGGCGGCGTCGACCGCCGATACTCGAGCGGAAGATCGGCGAACCGGCCGCGGCCCGGCAAGCAGCCGGGAGCGCCGCGGCATCGCCGGGCGGGGCGCGTGGTCACCGGGACCGGCTGCGCACGGGGGCGCGAACCCGTAGACTCGACTCTCCATGACCTCCACCCGCAAGATCGTCCTCTGGGTCGTCGCGATCGGCCTGAGCGCGCTCTTCGTCCGGCTCGGATTCTGGCAACTCGACCGGCATGGGGAGCGGAGCGCCGGGGTACGTGAGCGCGCAGTCCGCGCCGAGGCCCCCGTGCTCGAGTGGAGCGGCCCCGGCGACGTGCCGCCCGACACAGCCGGCCTCATCGGCCGCCGCGCGCGGCTGAGCGGCCGGTGGGACCGGGCTGGCGAGGTCGTCATCAGGAGCCGCACCCTGGACGGGCGGGCCGGCGCGGAGGTGCTGACCCCGCTCCTCGTCGGCGGTGACTCCGCGCAGACCGTGATGGTCCTCCGCGGCTGGCTGCCCGCGCCGGACGGCCTGCGCCCCGACCTGGCAGCCGGCTGGACCGCCCCGCCCGCCACCACCGGCGGCGGGGACCCGGCACGCGCCGAGGGCGTGTTCGTCTCCTCACGCGACGGACGGGGTGGCCAGCCCCTCCAGGTCGAGATCGCCGGCGCCGGGCACCTCGCCATCGCGGGCCTCGACCTCGCCTTGATTCGCGATCAGACTGACCTCGACCCCTCCCCCCATGTGCTGCGCGCGGACGATCCGCCCGCGGGCGCCAGCTTCCGTCCCGCGCGCGAGATCGAGACGGACTCCGGCCCGCACCTCTCCTACGCGATCCAGTGGTTCTCGTTCGCCGTGATCGCGCTGGTCGGCACCGCGATCCTCACTCGCGGAGAGTAGCAGCGCACCGGGTTTACGCCGGTACCCTCACGATCGATCTTCCGGCATGGGATGTTTCGTGTCGGAGGGTAGAGCCGTGCCGTGCGGTCTCCGTGGCATTCGCGGTGCGCCGGTCTTGATCGTGGTCGTCCTGCTCGCCTGTGAAGAGGCCACGAGTGGCCCCGCTCCGGTCCCCGTGCCACCTCTCCCCTCGTCCGCTCTCTCGGGGGACCGGGCGGCCCTGGGGGCCCTGTACGAAGCGACCGGCGGGCCCAACTGGACCCGGCGCGACAACTGGATGTCCGAAGCGCCGGTGGACGCGTGGCAGGGAGTCGTAGCCAATCCCGCCGGCGACGTACTCCGCTTGACGCTGGCGAACAACAACCTGAGAGGCCGGATCCCGCCGGAGCTGGGGAACCTCGTCGCCCTGGAGAAACTGGAGTTGTCCCGGAACAGGCTTGCGGGCCTGATCCCTCCCGAGCTGGGGCACCTCGCCAGCCTCGAGGAGCTGCAGCTGTCCGGGAACAACCTCACGGGATCCGTCCCGCCGGAATTCGGTCGGTTGGCGCGGCTTCAGCTGCTTTCCGTATCGCATAACCCGCGTCTGGCGGGCCCCCTCCCGGTCAGCCTGATGGTTCTGGACCGGCTGGAGAGGATCGAGACGGCCGGCACGGCTCTGTGTGCCTCCGCCGATCCCGACTTCCAGGCGTGGACGCTGGGTGTCACAGGACAGTTGCCTCGCTGCCTCGACGATACGGGCCCCACGACCGTGTATCTTATGCAGGCGGTACAATCAAGATCGATTCCCGTGCCGCTGGTCGCGGACAGGTCGGCGTTGCTGAGGGTGTTCGTGACGGTCCCGGACTCGACCACCGCGACGATCCCGCCCGTGCGGGCCACCTTCCACGTGGACGGCGCGACGACGTACACCGCGGAGATTCCGGCCGGGGGAGGGGTCATTCCGACGACGGTGAGCGAGGACCGTTGGGTGGCGTCGGCGAACGCGCCCATTCCCGGCGAGGTCATGCGCCCGGGGCTGGAACTGGTAGTCGAGATCGACCCCGAGGGGACGCTGGACGCCTCACTCGGTATCTCGCGGCGGATCCCGGAGCAGGGCCGCCTGACCGTGGATGTGCTGGAAATGCCCGTGCTCGAGCTCACGCTGATCCCCTTCCTGTGGGGAGAGGCGCCGGACGAGGAGATCGTGGAGATGATCGATGCCATGGCGGCCGACCCCGAGCGCCATCCCCTGCTGCACGACACGCGCACGCTTCTGCCTGTCTCGGGGCTGAAGGTGACGGCGCACGAACCCGTGCTGAGTAGCAGCAACCTTGATCTCGACCTGATCCGCCAGACCCGCCTGATCAGAATCTTCGAGCACGGGGATGGCCACTACATGGGCATGATGTCGGGTCCGATGGCGGGGGCCGCCGGCCGCGGCGAGATTGCGGGGCGCACGAGTGTCTCGCGCCCCTACTCTGCAACCATCGCGCACGAACTCGGGCACAACATGAACCTCTTGCACGCCCCGTGCGGGAATCCCGACGGGGTCGATCCATCGTATCCTCACGCCAACGGGACCATCGGCGACTGGGGGTACGACTACTGGCAGTCGCTGGTAGCACCGGGGGCGCACCGGGACCTCATGTCCTACTGCAACCCCAAATGGATCAGCGGTTATCACTTCAACAGAGCCCTCCAGTTTCGCCTGGCGGACGAAGACGCCGCGCCCGCTGCCACGCGGGGGGGAGACGTCGCGGCGGGAGGCCACTCCGCCCGATCGCTGCTGCTGTGGGGCGGTGTAGACGCTGCGGGCATGCCTTTCCTCGAACCCGCCTTCGTTGTCGACGCCCCGACCACACTTCCCGAGACCGGAGCCGGCGCGTTCGAGCTTGAGGGACGGACCCGCTGGGGCGAGGTGCTGTTCTCGCTTGGTTTCGACATGCCGGAAGTGGCAGACGGAGGAGGCAATTCCGCCTTCGTGTTCGTCCTCCCGACGGATCCGCAGTGGCCGGGCGAGCTGGCTTCCATCGTGCTCTCCGGGCCGGGCGGGACCGCATTGCTCGACGGCGACACGGATCGACCCATGCTCATCCTGCGGAATGCGCGGACGGGACAGGTGCGTGCCTTCCTGAGTGATCCGCCCCCCGCCTCGTTGGCCCGCAGCGTCGTGGATGTCGGGGCCCTCCCGCCGGAGCCGGGCCTCGATGCGCTGTTCAGCCGCGGGCTCCCGGCCCCCCGCGAGTGGCGACGTTGAGACGCACGAGCGTAGCTTCCCCGCCAGACCACGGACTGCGGCCATGAGTCATCGAAAGTTCGCCGACCGGGACGGAACCCGGTGGGAAGTACGCGTCTCCTCGAAGCATGAGTGGCGCTTCGATCCGGTCCCGGGAAATCCGCGCGCCCCGCGCCGGGCCCGGCCGCCGCTCTACGCGGGCGACGACCCGTTCGAACTCAGCGAGCGGGAACTCCAGTCCATACTCGGCAACGCGACGCCGAACCCGAAGGTCGATCGCGAGACTCCGGACGCCTCCCCCTTCGGGGACGTCTACGAGCCGCGCAGGAAGAAATCGCCCTTCCTCGATGACCTTGCCGAGGATGACTGACCGCTGACCGACCGCCGCCCTCATGCGGCGTCCATGCCGGCGTACGCGAAACCGGCATCCGGATTCCGCCGTACGGGCCGGCATCTCGTCCCCGCCGGGTACGACCCGGCCGCAGTCTCACCCGACATCTCTCAGGAGGCAGGCGATGTCTGAAACGCCGCTCGGCCGCTTCTGCTGGTACGAGCTTCTCACCACGGACCTCGAAGGCGCCCAGGACTTCTACCGGCAGGTCGTCGGCTGGGAGACCGGAACATGGCAGGGCGAAGGCCCGCCGTACATCACCTGGAACAACAACGGCACCCCGCTCGGCGGCGTGATGCAGCTGCCGGACGACGCTCTCGCCGACGGAGCCCCGGCCCACTGGCTGCCCTACCTGTCGACGCCCGACGTGGACGCGACGACGGCGCGGGCAGAACGGCTGGGGGGTGGCGTGATCCACCGCATGGAGATCCCCGAAGTCGGCCGTATCTCGGTCCTCAGGGACCCCGACGGAGCGGTTTTCACGGCGTACCAGCCTTCCGAAGACACGCCCGGGCACGACGGGCCGCCCGCCCTCGGAGAGTTCTCCTGGCACGAGTTGATCGCAGGGGACCTCGAGGCGGCGTGGTCGTTCTACTCCGACCTGTTCGGCTGGGAGAAGACGACCCAGATGGACATGGGCGAGGCCGGCATCTATCAGATGTACGGGCGCGACGGCAAGGAACTGGGCGGCATGATGACGCGGAGCGACGACATGCCGCCGCCGTGCTGGGGGCTCTACATCCTCGTGTCCGACGTGCACGCCTCTGCCGAGGTCGTGAAGGAGCTGGGCGGATCGGTCGTCGTGGGGCCGATGGAGGTCCCCGGCGGCGAGTTCATCCTGCAGGGCATCGACCCGCAGGGAGCCGCCTTCGCCCTGCACAGCAGGTAAGGACCCAGGCAGGCCTGAACGGGGCCGGCCGCGTCAGTTCCGCGACGCCGATCCCTCCCGGTCGGACAGCCCCGGCGGGGTCCCGAGAATCTCGGAGAGGATCACGGCGCGAGCGAGCGCGGGGTAGCGCTCGAGACGTCCCAGGGGACCGTCTCCCGGCGCGGAGGCACGCCGACTCGCCACACCCGGCGGACGCGATTCACCGAGCGGACGCGCCGCCGCGGGGCGAAGCGGCTCGCGCGGCGGGCTCGAGTGGACGGAGTGCGCCGGGGCCGAGGCAGGCGTGACCTGGCGTTGAGGTGAAGGTGCAGGGCGGATGAACGGAGGAGGCTCCGGGGCCTCCTCCGGATCCACATGCCCGACCATACTGCCCGGCCGGCCTTCGTCCGCGGCCTGCTGCATCTGCTGCTCGAGCTGGCGGCCCATGTCGCGCAGCTGTTCGCGCAGGCTCGGGCGCTTCGCCGGTGCGGTCGTCGCGACCCCCGCATCCGGCGGCAGGTTCGGCAACCCGGGCAGTTCCAGGGGCCCGTCCTCGCCCCTCGTCGGGTCCGATTCCGGCCCCTCCCCCAGCGCCTGTTCCTGCCGCTGCCGGTTCTTCTTCATCGCGGCGCCGATGCTGCGCACCCAGAGGAAGATCATCAGCAGAATCAGGGGAAGTGCCCCCTCGAGATCGGGCATCAGCCGTCCTTGTCGCTCTCCGGCGGCTTCGCTATGGATCTGCGCATCTGCGTGTCGCTCTGAATGTTGCGGTACTTCATGTAATCCATGATCCCGAGGTTGCCCTCACGGAACGCCTCGGCCATCGCGAGGGGAACCTCCGCCTCCGCCTTCACGACTTCGGCCTGCATCTGCTCGACGAGCGCCCGGTTCTCCTGCTCCGAGGCGACCGCCATGGCCCGGCGCTCCTCCGCCTTCGCCTGCGCGATCCGCTTGTCCGCCTCCGCCTGGTCCGTCTGAAGCTCGGCGCCGATGTTCTTCCCCACGTCGACGTCGGCGATATCGATGGAGAGGATCTCGAACGCGGTCCCGGAGTCGAGCCCCTTCGCGAGCACCGTCTTCGAGATGTTGTCCGGGTTCTCGAGCACCGCCTTGTGGGATGAGGCCGACCCGATCGTCGACACGATCCCCTCGCCGACGCGCGCCAGGATCGTCTCCTCCCCCGCCCCGCCGACGAGGCGGTTGATGTTCGCCCGCACCGTCACCCGTGCCGTCGCGATGAGCTGGATCCCATCCTTCGCCATCGCGGCGACCTTCGGCGTCTGAATGACACGCGGATTGACCGAGACCTGCACCGCGTCGAGCACATCCCGTCCCGCTAGGTCGATCGCCGCGGCCTGCCGGAACGGCAGTTCAATCTGCGCCTTGTCCGCCGAGATGAGCGCATTCACGACGCGCTCCACGTCGCCCCCGGCGAGGAAGTGCGACTCCAGTTCGTTCGTGTGGAGCGGGAGCCCCGCCTTGTAGGAGCTGATGAGCGGGTAGACGATCCGCGGCGGAGGGATCTTCCGCAGGCGCATCCCCACCAGGCTTCCGAGGCCCACGCGGACCCCCGACGCGATCGCCGTGACCCAGAGCCGGATCGGCACGATCCAGGACAGAATGAGTACGCCGAGCGCGATGGCGATGAGGATGATGATGCTGGTTCCCGCCAGTGGTTCCATATCAGGCCTCGTTCCTGTGTTCGGATTCGGGAGATTGCTTGGCGCGGCGCACGAGAACCCGCCCGCTCGCGACTTCGAGTACGCGTATGGGGGTCCCGGCCTCCAGCCAGGGACCTTCGGTCACGACGTGGATGCGCTCATCGTTGATGATCGCGACCCCCGTGGGCCGCAGATCGGTCGACGTCACGCCGAGTTGGCCGACCAGATCCTCGCGTGGGGGCACGGAGAGATAGCCCGTCTCGCGGCTCGTCGAGGCGCGGAGGAATAGGCCGGAGAATCGGTTGCTGCGAGGCAGGTGCCGCACGAGTGCCCATCCGGCGACGCCCACCAGGATGATCGACAGGGAGACGAGCCCCGCCGCGTTGAACACCTGGTCGAAGGTCGGAACCTGGCCGACCATGCCCATGACGGCCGCCCCGAGTACCGCCCCCGTTCCCAGGATCCCTGCGATCCCGAAGCCGGGAATGACGAGGACTTCGAGCGCGATCAACACGACGCCGGCGCCGAAGAGGAGGATCTCCTCGATCCCCGCGAGGTGCACGAGGTGGTGCGCCCCGAAGAAGGCGGCCAGCGACGCGAGTCCCACCGCCCCCGCCACCCCGAAGCTCGGCGTCCGCACCTCCACGATGAGTCCGAGGAAGCCGAGACTCAGCAGCAACGGCGCGACCGCCGGGTTCGTCAGAAAGCGGACGATCGCCTCCGCCCAGTTCGGCTGGATTTCCCGCACCGGGGCCGCCGGAAGCCGCGTGACCTCGAGGAGTTCGATGAGGTCACGAACCTCGCCATCCGCGACTCCGAGCGCCGTGGCTTCATCCGTGGTGAGGGTGAGCAGCCGGCCGGCTTCGCTCACGCCCGGGACCTCGATGCTCTCGTCGACCATCGCCTCCGCGACGAGCGGATCCAGCCCGCGTTCCTCGGCCAGCGCCCGGAACTCCGAGCGCATCGCGCTCACCATCTTCTCCGGCGCCTTCTCGCCCTCGCCGGTGACCGGCGTGGCGGCTCCGAGCGTGGAACCCGGCCGCATGTAGATCCGGTCGGTCGCGAGCGCGATCATCGCGCCCGCCGAGAGCGCGCGGCGGTTCACGTAGGCGTAGGTCGGGACCTCCGCGTCGCGCAGGTCGTCGATGATCTTCGACGCCGCGTCGACCCGGCCCCCGGGGGTATCGAGTTCGATGATCACGGCGGGCGCCCCGGACTCCGCCGCTTCCGAGAGCGCGCGAGCCACGAACGGGGCCACGCCGAGTTCGATCGTACCGGAGATCGGCACCCGAACGACCGTGGCCGCGGACTGCGCGACGGGCGCGGACTGCGCGAGGACGGTACCGAGTCCCGGCGGCACGGGCCCGCCCGAGGCGGACACCGCCACCACCGCCAGCCCGAGGGCGAGCACCGGCGCCGGCAGCCCCGTGAGGCCCGGTTTCATTCCCTGTCTCGTCATGGGTCGCATGGGCTGCAATCTAACGGTGCGGTCGATCGGCTGCCCGTCAGCCGCCCGGCCGGTCCGGCAGGGCGACCGGTTCGCCCGCGGACGGCCGCACGCCTTCCGAGTACAGTTGGGCGTTCAGCGCCGGCACGCGCGTCTCGATGAGCGCGTTGAGCCGGTCCAGCAACTCCGGCATCACGTTCCAGACCTCGTCGACCTGCCACAGGTGGTCCGCGGTCGGGACCGTGGACGAACCCTGGATCGCGTTCGCCACGCCGGCGTTCCTGCGCGCATCCCCCAGCTCGTCGCGAATCTCCTCCACCTCCTCCTCGATCGCCTCAAGCTCCTCTTCCAGTCCCTCGGGCGCCTCGTCCGCGCCCTCGATCAGCTCCGCCGCCGCGGACAGCTGCTCCTCGATCGCGTCGAGGGCCTGCCCCGCCTCGTAGATCGGGCCCGCCATGGCGTGGAGGCTCATCAGCGCCTCCTGCCGCGCCATCCGATCCACCCGGCTCATCGGCCGCCTGGGCTCCGCGACGACCTCGACGGTAGCCGAATGCGTCTCGTCCCCCGCCTCCATGCTCACCGTGTACTCGCCGGGCAGGACGATCGGGCCCTGCGGTGCGCCGCCGAAGAAGCCGCCGCCTCCGCCGGGGCCGCCGCCCGGGCCACCCTCGCGCTCGTACGGCGCGTCGTGACGCCAGTCCCAGATCACCTCGTTGATACCGACTTCCGCGGGCGCCTCCAGCGTACGCACATGTACCCCCGAGGCGTCGGAAATCTTCAGCGAGAAGGGCGGATCGTCCGGCTCGGCGGCGTCCTCGCCTCCATCTTCGTCGCCGGCGTCGCCCCCTTCTCCGTCGTCTCCATCCCCGTTGTCACCGTCGCCGTCTTCGCCCTCGTCGTCTTCCTCGGCCACGGCCTCGCCCGGGGCATCGCGCAGGTAGTAGCGGATCCGGGCGCCGCGCGGCGGGTTCGGCGCGCTGTACGTCGCGCCGTAGAAGGGCCAGTCCCCCTTCTCCGTCCACATGATCGAACGGTCGCCGAACACGCGTCCCGCCTCCGCCAGCATCCCCTCGGAGAGGGCTTCGAGCGGCGCCACGTCGGCCAGGATCCAGGCGCTGCGCCCGTGCGTGCCGACGATGAGGTCGTTCTCGCGCGGGTGCACGAGGAGGTCGTCCACCGGGACCGTGGGCAGGTTGTTCTTGAGCTGAACCCAGCTTTCGCCGCGGTCCACGGAGACGAACACACCGACCTCGTTCCCGATGAAGAGGAGGTTCGGCGCCCGGTGGTGCTCGACGATCACGTTCACCGACCACAGGTCCGGCAGCCCGTTCGCGATCGCCCGCCAGCTCTGCCCGTAGTCTTCGCTCACGTAGGCGTAGGGCGCGTAGTCGCCGTTCCGGTGCCCGTCGAAGGTGGCGTAGACGCGCCCCTCCACGTGGTGCGACGGCTCCACCCGGCTCACATAGGTCCGCTCCGGGAGGCCCGGGATGCGGTCGACGACGTTCTCCCACGTCTCCCCGTCGTCTCTCGACACCTGCAGGTTTCCGTCGTCCGTCCCCGCGTAGATCAACCCCGGCGCGAGCGGCGACTCCTCCACCGAGGTCAGGTTCCCGTAATTGGCGATCCCGTCGTTGAGCGACATCTGCGGCTCGGAGCCGGAGACACCCATGATCTCCAGCTCCTCGCGGTCGATCTGCTTCGTGAGATCGAGCCCCCCGACCTCCTCCCACGACATCCCGTAGTCCCGCGAGCGCAGCAGGTAGTTCGCGCCCAGGTAGACGGTGGCCGGATCGTGCGGCGAGAGCAGGAGCGGCGAGTTCCAGTTGTAGCGGTAGGCCTTCGTCGTGTCCCCATCCGCCCGCGGCCCGACGATGGGGCGCATCGGGATCTTCTCGCCCGTCGTCAGGTCGTAGCGGTTCATGTTCCCGCCCTGCGACTCGGAGTAGACGATCGTCGAGTCCGTCGGGTCCACGATCGTGAAGAACCCGTCCCCGTAGGCCGTCTCGTACCAGTCCTGGTGGCGGATGCCGTGGAAGGAGCGCGTGTTCGAGGGCCCGCACCACGCGTCGTTGTCCTGCAGCCCGCCGCACACCGCGTAGGGCGTCCGCATGTCGTACCCGATCGTGTAGAACTGGCCGAGCGCGATGTTGTCGAACATGCGCCAGTGCGCGGCCCCATCCCACGAGGCGGCGACCCCGCCGTCGCTGCCCAGGATCAGGTGGTCCGGGTCCTCCGGGTTGATCCACAGCTGGTGGTGGTCGACGTGGATCTGCACGGCACCGTCGTTGCGGAACGTCCGTCCTCCGTCATCCGAAATGGAGAGCTGCGTGCCGAGCACGTAGATGCGGTCGGGGTTGCTCGGGTCGATGCGAACCTGGGAGTAGTACATCGGCCGCGGGTTGGTGTCCGACACCTTCTCCCACGTCTCGCCGCGGTCCGTGGAGCGGAAGAGCCCGCCCTGGCGGGGACCGCCGCCTCCGCCGCCGAAGCCCTGCCCCGGCCGCCGCGGATCCGCCTCGACGAGCGCGTAGACGAGGTTGCCGTCCTGGCGGTAGATGTCGATTCCGATGCGGCCCTTGTCGCCGTCGGGCAGGCCCTCGGTGAGTTCCGTCCAGTTGTCGCCGCCGTCCACCGTGCGGTAGAGGCCGCTCCCCGGCCCGCCGCCGTTGAATCCCCAGCCGGTCCGCTGCCGCTGGTACATCGCCGCGAAGATCGTGTTGGGGTCGGCGGGGTCCATCGCGAGGTCGATCGCGCCCGTGTGGTCGTCGACGTACAGCACCTTCTCCCACGTATCGCCGCCGTCGCGGGTCCGGAAGACGCCGCGCTCGGGGTTCGCACCCCAGAGATCCCCCATCGCGGCCACGTGGACGACGTCGGGGTTGCGCGGATGGATGAGGATGCGGGCGATGTGCTTCGTCGCCTCAAGGCCCATGTGCATCCAGGTGTTCCCGCCGTCCGTCGACTTGTAGACGCCGTTCCCCCACGGGGAGGACTGACGGTTCTGCGGCTCGCCCGTCCCCACCCACACGAGGTTCGGGTTCGCCTGGTGGAGCGTCACGTCCCCGATCGAACTCGTCGGCTGGTCGTCGAACAGCGGGGTCCACGACGTGCCGTGGTTCTCCGTCTTCCACAGCCCTCCGCTCGCGGTGCCGATGTAGAAGATCTGCGGTTTCGCTTCGACGACATCGAGGTCGGCGATCCGTCCCCCCATGAGGGCCGGGCCGATCTCCCGGTACTCCAGATGGGAGATGGCCGTCTCGAGGGCGGACTGGGCGGCTGCGGCCGTCGCGCCGGTCGTGGCGCCGAAGAGGAGACCGGCCGCGGAGAGCGCAAGAACTCGGGCTGCTTTCATGATACTGCCTCGGAAACGGGGAGATGACGGGGCTTCCGCCCGCAAACTGCACCGCAGAAATGCCCGCGCAATACGCCGCGGTTCCGCGCGGGTGGCGCGATCCGGGACCGGATCAGAACGGCGCCCGTCCGCCCGCAAGCGGAAGGACTTCCTCCACCAGGGCCAGGAGCAGTCGGCCCGGCTCCTCGAACATGAGCATGTGCGAGCTGCGCTCGAAGGTCACGAAGCGCTTATGGGGCGCCTCCATGCGGTCGAAGTAGTCTCTGGCGCTTTGGTAGGGCGTGTGCAGATCGAACCGTCCGTGGAGGATGACGACCGGCACCTCGAAGCGCTGCACGAGCCGCGCCGGCCGGGGCGCCGGGGCCCGGTCGATGAGGTGGCGTTCGGCCCACGCCATGGCCGGCTGCATGTTCGCCACGTCGGCCGCCGTGTACTCCGGCCCCCATTCGGGAAGCGCGAAGTACAGGTCGAAGGTCGGCTTCCCGTACCAGCCGCCGTCGTACTCCCGGGCCCACCTGCGGGTGGCGAGCAGCTTGTCGACCGCGCCGGGGCCCGCGGCGGGAGGATAAGGCCGGAGCGCTTCCAGTTCGCGGATCGCGGTCGTGTCGTTCGCCGCGCGGACGCGCTCCATGAGCGTCGCGTACAGCTGGCGTTCGGCGTCGGGGCCGGCCGCCTGCCCGAGCCCGACGTAGGCGTGGAAGCGCTCGGGATGCCGTTCGACGAGCCGGGGCCCGATCCGCGTCCCGTAGGAGTAGCCGAGGACGACGAGCTTCTCGTGGCCGAGTCTCGCGAGCAGGTGCTCGACGACCGCCGCCGCGTCGTCCACGAGTTGATCGAGGGTCATCGTCGGCCCCAGCCTGGCGGAATCCGCCGCGGAGAAGCTCTTTCCCACGCCCCGCCGGTCCCAGTTCACGACCGTGAAGAAATCCTCCCACGGCTTCTGGTACGCCCAGCTCGCCCCCATCACCGGGCTGCCGGGCCCCCCGTGGAGCACGAGAAGGATCGGGTTGGCGCGGTTCAGCCCGCGGATCGACAGCCACTGGGTCGACCCGTTGACCTCGATGGGCTCGAGAACCTCGATCCCTTCGGGCGTGTGGATGCGGCGAAGGTCGGCCAGGCGACCGGTGATCGAGTCCCTGGGGATGGCGTCGGCGGCCGCGCTTCGGGCGGCGGCGCTCTGCGCGTGGGCGCCCCCCGGCACGCCGAGGAAGGCGATGGCTAGGATGACGCTGGTCTTCGAGTGGCGCATGCTGATATCCCTTCGCCTCGTTCTCCCAGTGGATTTTCGCTGGGGGCGGTCGGCCCGTAGAGTGGTCGGACGGTACGTCGGCACGGGAGGTCCTTTCCATGATGAACGCTGCCCCACGCTTTGATCCACCCCTCGCCGTCCTGGGGAGTTGCCTCGTTCTGGCCTGCGGCACTGCGCCGGATTCGGCTGCGGATCCGGCGGCCGGGTCTCAGCTTTCTCTGGCTCCGGAAGCGACCGCGGCGCTCGTCGAGGCGTTTCAGGCGGAACTCGACGCGGCGTGGGCGCAGGCCCAGGAGACGGACGAGAACTTCCCGGGCGCGACGGCAGCCTTCATCCTCCCGGATGGGCGCGTGTTCGGCTTCGCGACCGGCCTGTCGGACGTCGATGACGAGATCCCGATGACGCCGGACATGCGCATGGGCTCCGGCAGCATCGGGAAGACCTACGTCGCGGCGGTCGCCCTGCAGCTGGCCATGAACGGAGAGCTGGATCTCGACGCGCCGGTCGCGACCTGGCTCGGCGACGAGGAGTGGTTCTCCCGCGTCCCCAATCACGCGGACCTCACGATGCGCAACCTCCTGAACCACACGGCCGGCATGATCCAGCCGTACTTCGAGGATCCCGATTTCGCCGTGCGGCTGGGCGAGGTGTTCCGCGACCCCGACGCCTACATGACCCCGGAGGAGTTCATCGCCGAGACGGTGCTGGACGCCGAGCCGCTCTTCCCCGCCGGCGGGGGCTACCACTACAGCGACGTGCACTACACGCTGGCGGGCCTCGCCGTCGAGGCGGCGACGGGCCGCGCCTACTACGACCTCCTCGATGAGTTCTTCCTCGACCCGCTTGGCCTCGATCTCACGCTTGCGGCCGACCGGCGCGACCTTCCCGGACTCGCGCAGGGCTACGCGCACGCGAGTTCACGGCTCTACGGCACGCCGCTCGAGGTGGTGGTGGACGGACAGTTCATCCTCCATCCGCTGCAGGAGTGGACAGGGGGCGGTCTCGTGAACAATCCCCAGGCGATGGTGCGCTGGGCGAAGCTCCTGTACGAGGGCGAGGCGATCTCGGGGGACGACCTTCCGCAGTTGCTCGAAGTCGGGTTCCCGGCCGACAGCACCAGGCCGCACCTGGGGTACGGGCTCGCGGTATCCGTCGCCGAGAGCGAGCACGGGCTGACGTACGGCCACGGGGGCTTCTGGCCCGGATACAACTCGCTCCTCGCGTACTACCCGGACCACGGCGTGGCGGTCTCGATCCAGGTCAACTCCGACGAATCGCGGATGCGCGACCACATGCCGGAGCTGGCCGGCATCGTGCTGCAAGCGCTGGCGGCTGCCGGGGGCTGACGGCCACCGCGGGTCAGTCGGCGCGCGGGCCGGAGATCCGGGCCCCCGCGGCGAGGATGAGGATCGAGGTCAGGAGGAGGGCGGTCGCCGCCGGTAAGCCGGCCCGTGTCGCGCTCTCCTCCAGGACGGCCGGCTCGAAGGCGGGCACGCCGTCCCAGTCGACGGCATCGATCGGCACTGCGTCGAAGAAGACCGGGTAGAAGTAGGTTTTCAGCCGCTCGTGGTGTCGGCGGACGGCGTCCTGGTAGGCGAGTTGGGCGGACAGATCGGTGGCGGCGAGGCGGTCGAGGGCGAGCTGGGCCGCGAGCGGGGGCACGAACAGAGACCACCGCCGGGCCCACTCTTCCCGCTCCCTCAGCACGTCCCGGTACGCGCGGGATGCGTCGCGCGCGGCCTGGTCGCCCCGGTGGTTCATCGCGTAGTACCAGGCCCACGTGAAAACGTCCTCCGGGACTGTCCGGTCGCTCCACTCCGGGTAATCCTCGAAGAAGTCCTGCATCGTCTCGTCCTTCGTCAGGTCCCAGGCCTCGTGATATCCCTGCCGCTGGCGCACAGTGAGCTCCAGCGCCTCCGGGACGGGGTGGAGGATCGCGTTCGCGAGGCTGAGCGCCGCGGGAGCCAGCAGGGTGAGCGCGACCCACGTCCCCACCAGGATCATGGCGTTCGCGGTGGAGGACCGGCGCCGGGACGCGACGCCGAGGCAGAGTGCGAACCAGAAGAGGGTGTGCAGCGCGATGAGCGCCATCGCCCAACCGGCCCGGCCGTCGAAACTGAAGCCCGCCAGCGACGCCGCGACCGCTACCGGCACCGCGACCACCGCGCCGACGAGGCAGGCGCGCGACGCGACCTTCAAGGCGAGGAGCCGCCGCGGGCGGGCGAAGAGCCGGACGAGGTTCCAGGTGCCCCCCTCCCGCTCGCTGGAGACGAGATCGTAGGTGAGGGCGATGATGAACAGGGGGAGGAGCGCGATGAGCAGGAAGGCGAGGTCGAGATCGCCGGCCGCCGCGAGGCGCGGGTTCACCGTCTCGTGCTCGTAGAGTTGTCCCTCGAGCGCCAGGAGCCGGATTCGCAGGCTGGCCGCCTCGACCTCCGTTCGGCCCCGCGCGAGCGCGGCCAGAGGCAGGGACGGCTGGGGAGCCGGAAAGGCCAGGTAGTAGAGCATCTCCCCCGCTTCCGTCGCGGGAGGATAGCTGGAAAGGAGGTAGGCCAGCTGGTCGCGGTAGGCGGTCTCCGCGGCGACTGCGGAGGACTCCGCCGCTTCGATGTTGCGACCGCCGCGCCACGCCGCGTAGAACCCGATCGCCAGTAGCAGGAAGACGGCGATGGCCACCCCGCGGGAGCGCGCCAGCCGGAGCAGTTCCAGCCTGAGGAGACGGAGCCAGGCCCTCACGATGCCGCCCGCTCCACCCCTATTCGCGCCAGCCGCCTTCGTGCGATGGAGAGGCCGAACAGGGGAAGGAGAATCCACAGGCCGAGCGCGGCCAGAGAGAGAGCGCGACCGGCGAGCGCCCCTCCGAGCGGGGGCAGCCGCGTCCCGAAGGTCGGGAATTCCGCCCAATGCTCGCGCGGCAGGCGCTGGCCGCGGTCGTTCTCGTAGTGGATCTCGCTGATGTGGAGATCGTTGAGGCGCTGTATGAGGTCATACCGATGGGCTTCCGCCTGCGCCCGGAAGGCCTCCACCGCCTCCGGCCCGGTCCCGGACACCGCCATCGAGAGGTCCCGCGCCGCCAGATAGGGGGAGAGAAGCCCCGCCCGGGACAGGACGCGGTCCTGGCGGCGCTGGCCCTCGACGAGGTCCTGCTGGTGCTCCTCGTGGATCCGGCTGCTGATCGCCTCCCCTTCGCGGCTCACCACGCCGCCCCAGTTCACGGGAAGTTCCTCGACCGACGCCACGTCGTAGCGCGCCAGGTACTCGTCCCGCAGCGAGCGGAAGAAGGGATCCTCGGGATTGTGGCTGTCGCCCACCTCGTTCAACGCGCGCTCCACCTGGGCGGTGAACTCGGCACGTGACGGCAGCGGGTGCAGCGCTCCGGCCACGGAGGCGCCGAGGCGCGGCACGGCGACGCAGAAGACGACCCAGATCGCGATCAGCTGCGCGAGGCTGCTCCGCGAGGAGGCCCGGAAGGAGGATGCCAGGACGGTCAACAGCACCCAGCCCGCGAGGTAGGCCGCGTAGATGCCCGCCAATCCGGCCATGCGCCCGGCCGACACCGGGCCGACCGCCCCGGACCCGGCGATGACGACGGCGGCGACGCCGATGGGAAGGGCCGCGAGGGCCGCCACCGCCCCCGTGCCCAGCACCTTGCCCGCGAGGATCTGGGCCGGCGTCGCCCCTTGGGCGAGGAGGAGTCGAAGCGTACCGCGCTCCCGCTCGGCGCTCACCGAGGCGAAGCCCGCGACGACCACGAACAACGGCAGGAGGAGGGAGAGGACGGCCGCCGGCGTGAGGCGGCCGAAGCGCAGCATCCCGGTCGCATGCCGGGCATCGCCGAAGTTGGCCGTGTTCTGCCGGTGCCCTTCGAGGAAGAGCGAGGTCCCCGCCCACGCGCCGACCCCCGGGTCGAAGAAGGCGAGCGGCGCCTCCTCCCGAAAGACGAGGAATCCGTAGTGGATGACCCGGTGCGGATGCCGGTCCGGCTGCTCCACCCACTGGCGCTCGACCATCGCC
>NZ_CANPVO010000037.1 GCF_947581785.1 Candidatus Palauibacter polyketidifaciens
ACGGCAGGGAATCACGTAAGTTCAATCAGGGCTGCGCGATCTGCGTTTCCTGCCCTCAGGCCACATCTGACCTCGCCTCCCACGAACAGCGGGGAAATCGTCACCAAATGGCGGGACTTCGGACGGCATCCGAGCGGATGCGAACGTACTCCAATGAGCGCCGGTTGATGGGAATGCTCCGTCCTTTCCTACTCGCCCAGCAGCAAGCCCGACTTGAGCGCCAGATCCACCCAATCCGACCGGTCGTGCAACCCGAGTTTCTCCTTGAGGCGGGCACGGTAGTTCTCGATTGTCCTTTGCGCCAAGGACATCTTGCCGGCAATCTGGCTTGCCGTATAGCCTCTGGCGGTGAGTCTCAGGATTTCGCGTTCCTGATCGTTCAAGGCGGCCAGTGGGGATTCCGGCTGGGCGTCGAATTCCCGTCGTCTCCTCATGTAGAGCTGGGACGCCACGCGAGGCATCGTTGTCCGTCCGGCGGCGACCAGATCCACAGCCCGGACCAAGTCTTCAGGCCCCCGGCTCTTCCTGATGAACCCCATCGCACCTACGGACATGACGGGTTCAAGGTATTCCTCGTGGTCGTATCTGGTGAGTATCAGGACCCCTCCGCCAAGCCCCAGCGCGCTTATTCGCCGGGTTGCCTCGATGCCGTCCAGGCGAGGCATGTCGATGTCCATCAGGATCACGTCGGGTTCGAGTCTCTGTGCCAGCCGAATCGCCTCCTCGCCGTCGGCAGCCTCCCCAACCACCTTCATTCGACCGGTGCTCTCGATGATCGCCCGAAGACCCGCGCGAACCATCTCATGGTCGTCAACGATGAGCACCTTCGTGTCCCAGCTCACAGCCCTTCCTCCGCCGTAGCATGCTCAGCCACCGGAACGCGAATCCGGATTCCAGTGCCACTGCCGAGGCAACTGCGCACCTCGAAGACCCCGCCGATCATGGCGGCGCGTTCACTCATCCCGAGGAGCCCGATTCCGCACCCCGACGAGCCGATGGCGGCGGTATCGAAGCCGACGCCAGCGTCCCTCACTTCAACTTCTATCCACCCGGAATCGCCGGTCAGGGTTACGGTGGCTTCGTCCGCTCCCGAATGCTGACGCGCGTTGGCGAGAGACTCTTGGACGATGCGAAACACCGCAAGCGCCTTCGCCGGGTCCAAGTCGCGCCCCACATCGATGAGGTTGCAGTGAACCGCGAACCCGGCTTCGGAATACTCGCGAAACAGGATCCTCAACGCGAAGCTCAATCCGAAGTGCTTGAGTTCCAGCGGCGTCAGGCCTCGGCAGACCCGCTCAATCGACGCAATGGTGTCATCAATTGCCGAACTCAGCTCCAGCAGACGGTCGTCGTCGCCGGACAAGCCCTCCGTGCTCCGCAGGGTCGTGAAGCGGTGCTTGATGAAGACCATCCGCTGGACGATGTCGTCGTGCAACTCGCCAGCCATACGGGTCCGCTCCGCTTCCGCTGCCTCCACCCTCGCCATGGACATGCTGCGCCAACGGTCGAATCGGGACAGGTCTCGAACCGTGCAGACAACCATCGATCCGTAATCGGCGGGTTGCCATGGCGTGAGCGCGATTTCGGCTGGGAACTGACTTCCGTCTCGGCGTTCCCCGTGCAAGAGCAAGCCGTGTCCGATTGGCCGAGCGCGGGGTCGGAGCGCGTATTCGGCCCTCAGTTCCGCGTGGCGGGCGCGATGCTGGAAGGGCACCAAGAGGTCGACACCCAGTCCGACCATCTCATCGCGATGCCACGCGAACATGGTCGTAGCGCGCTCGTTCACATCCCGGATGACGCCAGCGTCATCCACCACCAAGATGGCGTCCGGCGACGCATCAAGGACTTCTCTCAGGAGGGTGTCTGCGAGCATGACGGATTGTAGCAACCCAATCGGCATTCTGCCAACGTCGGAGGACTTGAAGCGAGCGGACGCCCGGAGGATGCCGGATCCGCCACCGGAGGGGCGTATCCGATGGAGGACTCCCCAGCACCCTCGGTTGCGGAGTGCTGGGGAGTTGGCACCCTCTAAGGCCTTCGGATCGGGCGCACTTCCATGGTTTGAACGTCGAACGCGTCCAACATGATCCCGGCCACATGGGTGTCGCCGACCCACAGAAGCCGGAAGCGCTCCGGTAGGTCCACAGTGGCCGTCAGCGCACCGTCGGCGGCAAACACCTTCCAGTGGGAGGGCCGTTGTTCCAGATAGGATACTTGGAAACTCTCAACCCACACCAGACCGTCGTCCGACGCCACGACCTTTGAGTAGGCCGGGAAGTGCGTCGGATAGGGGTATTCTCGCCAAAACCGCCGCGTCTCCGTGGTGGGCCGACCGGCGTCTCGATCTCTGCGTACCCTTCGCTGTACATAGGCCGTCCGGTGCGACTCAGAGACGACCCTGCGCCCCTCTTCCAGCGCGAGCGTATCCAGAGGAACCCCATCCATGTCGTACTTCACCAACGACCAATCGTCACTCGTACCCAGTACGAATCCCCATTGTGAGGATCCGAGAACCGGATTCATACCCCACAGGAGTGGCAAGTCGCTGTACCGGTTGGGAACCCTGCTGGGGCTGCGGTATCTCTCTCTTCCCGGGAAAGGACCCATGGAATCCAGGTAGCTTCCGTCTTGCGCGAAAAAGACCACGTCGAAGGTCGAACGGTACGGTATCATCGGTGGGATGCCGCCGTCGCCGCCACTCAACAGGGGATCCCGATGGCGGATGATCCCAATGAAGCCACCGGAACCAGAACACTGGATTGCCGAGAGATTACCCTGGGGAGACTCGACCCGAAATGTTCTTAGGTGATCGAGTTCCAGCGAGTACACGGATACTCGATTCAGGACCCCGTCAGACGCGAATATGCTGTCCCCACCACAGTCACCTATCCACTCCAGACCCTGGAACTCGCCCGGACCCTGTCCTCTTCGCCCAGTGGTGGCTACGCGGTGCCCCGTCGCTAGAGCGAACGCGTGGATCTGCCTGGACCCAGCGTCAGCGACGTAAGCGAGGTCACCGCGAACGAGGATGCCCACGATTTCCTCAAACGGTACCACCGGGTCTTCGCCGACTCCGACCCTTAGTTCAGGCGGACCCAAGCTCCACTGAGCTTCAGCGGGCGCCGCGAGGAAGGCGCCCACCGCCACCGAGAGCGTCGCGCCCACATTTGCGACGCCTCGGTGGCGACGGGGACGGCGAGTGTCTACTCGGGGCCGCATCCGTTGCTCTCCCAGTCGCAGCGGTCGTCCCTGATGACTGTCTCGCCACCGACCGAGACGATGCACTCGGCACCGGTGTACTCCTCGCAGGTCGCCATGCCTGCGGCCCCGCACGTGGCGGCGGCTGTGATGGTGGTGGTGGCGTCGCCCGGAACGGCAGCTGTGGTAAACAGCGCCAAGGCGGCCACCGCGAGGGCGACGGTGGAACGTCCAATCGTCTGCATCATGTGTCTTCCTCCTCCGATGGAAGTGGTGTGTCTTGTCCAACGCACCGATTTGCGCGGAGGACACGAGCAGTATCGCCCATCGGGTATCCGGGCAAAGGGGAGAAAACCGCATCCCGTTGCGGAAAAACACCCTGCCTTCTGGGGGAATCTTCCGCACGTGTCGAGGGACCCGCAGATGGGAACTCTCAATGGCGTAATGAGCCAGCCGCACCGACATGACATCTCTTGGGGCACTATGGACACTCGGGAATCCCTCACGGGTTGACTTCCCTCCAAGCGGCCCTTCACCGTTTCGGGCATGGAGACGACGAAGCAACGGTTCGACCTGACGGAGGACAGAGCGGTCCCCGGTCTCATGGAGCGTGCAGAAGGGTTGAAGCCCTTCGGCTGGAGGGGACGCCGCGCGGAATGGATCGCGCTCGCCTGCTTCCATGGCGGCGTGTTCACGCGCGCGCAGTGGACGAGCTTCCTCGGGTGCCACCACGAAAAGGTCGGCCGCGCCGTCCGCAAGCTCGTCGGCCAGGGCGTGGCCATCGAGGAGAAGCCGCCCGGCATCAAAGGCATCGGGCGGATATGCCGTATCCACGGTCGCCCGATCTACAAGGCGCTCGGCTTGGGGGACCGCCGCCGCCGGAGGATCACGTCGCCGGAGGTGACGATGCGGCGCCTGCTCGGGCTCGACTACGTGCTCGAACATCCCCGCCTGCCGTGGCTTCCCACCGAAGCCGACCGGGTTGCCGCCTTCGAGGCGCTCGGAATCGGGCGGGGACTCTTTCCCCAACGTGTCTACCGGGGTGCGCTCGGGGGCCTTCGGCGCTTCTTCCCGCTCGGGCTTCCCATCGCGCTGGACACGGAGCGCGCCGTCTTCGTGTACGCCGAGCCGGGTTACGAGACGGCGACGGCGATCCGTTCTTGGGGCGCGAAGCACGGCGATCTCTGGAAGGCGCTCTGGGACCTCGGTCTCAAGATCGAGGTGGTGGCGGTGGTCCGGAGATGGAAGGAGTACGGGAGGACAAGCAGGGTGCTCACCAACTGGTCGCGGTATCCGCGTCCGTCCGAAATCGACGAGGAGACCCG